>PDOX01000077.1 GCA_002746475.1 candidate division SR1 bacterium | reverse complement strand
ATCAAATCTAATACATGTGATCCACTGGTAAAGGTATTTACTTGTCCGATATTTGAGTTATCTCCCATTCTCATGATTGCTCCTTTCCCAAATTGTTTTTCGATACTTGCTAACGCATTTTTCAAATTTCCTTTTTTTTCTGCCATTTTTTCTATATCATTTATTAGTTAAAAGATTTTTTTATTATCATAATTATAATATTTTTTTTGACAGCTCTATGTTTACAGAAAATAATTAGAAAATCAAGACTTTTTTCTACGGTTCTCACCTTATATTTCTCAAATTGTCAAAAAATCTTACATATTCTGTCAAAAAAAGGTTGATATCAAAAACAATTTTCTTATATATAAGGTGTAATATCTTTTTTGACATATATTTAGATATCTTTAAAGAGCAATATTCTTGCTCTCTATAGTTATTTTTATCTTTATAAGTGTATAAACATCATGGCAAAAAAAAGAACAGCACTTGATAGTGTACAGATGGCATTGATTGATTTTTTCAAACAGCTTTCCGATGATGCGGGTTTAACACTAAGAGAAATCGCGAATGAAATTGGAGTGAATCACCCTCAAACGGTGTTAAATAAATTAAATCAGCTCGTTGCAAAAGGGTATTTCGTCAAAGATGGAAAGGGATTCAGACTCTTGAAAGACAATCTCGATGATGAAAAGATTAATGATGTCGTCTATCTTCCTATTTACGGATTTGCTCAATGTGGAAACCAAGGGAAAGCGATCATCAGTGAATATTCACAAGAAACTTTGCCAATAACAACAGCATTGATTGGAACAGGAGATTTGGATCATTGTTTTTTTGTGAGAGCAAAAGGAGACAGTATGGAACCTAAAATCCAAGATGGAGATTTAGTATTAATCAGACAACAGGATCATTATGATTTGAATGATTATGTGTTTGTTGTGCATAATACTCTGCCTAAATTGAAAAAGATCATCAAGCAAAATGGAGTCTTTATGTTAGAATCAGTAAACAGATTTTTTGACAAAGTTGAAATTTCTCCTCTTGATGAAACAAAAATTATTGGGGTCGTGAAGAGAGTGATTAAGAATGGATTATAGTAAAAAAACACCTCAGCGCTTTTTATTCAAATCTTAGAATATCTTGCTGAGGTGTTTTTTTCGTTATAATATTTTTTGAGTTCAACTTTATTGCTGTAAGTAATACTACTATATATCCAAATTTTCTACGATAGTATAGGTATCGTTTGCGATCATTAGTTCTTCTTCAGTTGGTACTACTAATGCGGTAACTTTTGATCCTGCAGTTGAGATAATCACTTCTTCAGCTTTTTTTTCGTTTGCCTGTTCATCGATATGGATACCCATGTAGTTCAGTCTATTGATCACTTTTTCTCTGATCAGTGGGCCTCTCTCTCCTACTCCTGCAGTAAATACAATCGCATCAAGTCCTCCCATCAATGCAGTATAGGCACCAATGAAATGTACAATTCTATTGATATAGATATCCAATGCTAATTGAGCTTGTTTATCTCCATATTCAATGTCTCTCATATCGCTTGATTGTTGGGATACCCCAAGCAATCCCGATTTTTTATTAAGGATGGTTGTAGCTTGTTCAATCGTAAGATTTTCTTTTTTGCACAGATATTCTAGGATTGAAGGATCGATATCTCCTGATCTGGTTCCCATCATAATTCCTGCCAAAGGCGTGAATCCCATTGAAGTATCAATGACTTTTCCATCTTTCACTGCAGCCAAACTTGCTCCATTTCCTAGATGACAGGTGATAATTTTTTGTTCTTGGATATCTCTTTTGAGTATTTCACACGTTCTGTGTGCTACATATTTGTGTGAAGTTCCATGAAATCCGTATCTTCTAATTTTGTGTTTGGTATAGTATTCATATGGGATCGCATACAAAAAATATTCTGGATCCATCGTCTGATGAAATGCCGTATCAAACACTGCAACTTGTGGAGTATCTTCCCCCATAAGGTCCTTACACGCAGTAATCCCAAGTAGATTTGCTGGATTGTGTAATGGTGCAAGATCTGAAACATCTTCAATTTCCTTGATAATTTCATCAGTAACGAGAACAGATTCTGAGAATTTTTCTCCTCCATGTACCACTCTATGTCCTACGGCATGGATTTCTTTCAAATCTCCTAATACT
>PDOX01000038.1 GCA_002746475.1 candidate division SR1 bacterium | reverse complement strand
ATATTCAAGTGGGAGTTTTTTTACAATATCGGCAAAAAATCCATTCACAATCATTCCCATCGCTTTCTCCTCATCAACACCACGAGAGGTCAGATAAAACAATTTCTCTTCATCAACTTTTCCAGCACTCGCTTCGTGAGCCACTACCCCACTGTCTACCTGACAATCAATATGCGGAATAGTCGTACTCACAGACTGATCATCCAAAAGCAAAGCATCACATTCTGTGCTATTCACGGCATCTTCGGCAGTTTTCATCATCTTTACCATCCCTCTATACGTAGAAATTCCTCCATCTTTTGAAATAGATTTTGACACAATTGTTGAAGAAGTATTTTTCCCAATATGAATCACCTTACTCCCAACATCCTGATTTTGGTCTTTCCCTGCAACCGCGACCCCCAAATGTTCCGCCTTGGAATTATCTCCTTGCAAAATACTACACGGATACAGCATCGTAGTACAGGATCCAAGATTTCACCCAACTCGCTGAACATGAGCATTTTCTTTGACTAATGCCCTTTTTGTATTTAGATTATAAGTATTCGTAGACCAATTCTCAACTGATGAATATTTCATGAACGCATTCTTCCCCACAAACAACTCAACCAAGCCCGCATGCAAAGAATTTTTGTCAAACTTCGGAGCAGAACATCATTCAATATAGCTCATACTCGCATCATCTTCCACAATAATCAAGGTATGCTCAAACTGCCCTCCTGCATAGGTATTCATCCTAAAATACGCCTGCAAGGGATCCGTCACTTTCACTCATTTCGGCACATAAATAAAAGTCCCTCAACTCCAAACAGCACCATGCAAGGCAGCGAATTTATGATCAGTCGCTGGAACCAGTTTCATAAAATATTTCTTAATCAAATCTCCATGCGTTTGCAAGGCTTTTGCCATATCTTCAAAAATTATTCCTTGCTGTGCTCGTTTTTCTTTGATCTGATGATAGACCGTTTGCGAATCAAACTGCCCTCCTGCCCCTGCAAGATATTTTCTTTCCGCTTCAGGTATTCCCAATCTCTCAAACTTCTCCTTGATCTCATCAGGCACCTCATCCCAAGAATTCGCATACCCTTCACTATCACTACTCGGCTTTGCATATCGCACAAGGGAATTGCCTTTCTTATCTTCTCCTTTCTTTACACCTCACCCGACCTCTTTTTTTAACACCTCACTCTTTCCTTCTCTCTCCTTGAAGGAGAGAGAGGTTAGATCTGTATTTAGCCCCTCTCCTGCGACCGAAGAGAGCGAACAAGGAGAGGGGTTGGGGTGAGGTGTTTTCCCCTCCTCTATCATTTCAATAATCCCCGAAATATCTGGTCCCCATGTAGGGTATTCCATCTCACGAAACGTCTTCAAACACGCCAATCTATGTTCCAACATTCGTTCTGGCTCATTTTGTGCTTGTGAAATTTGCTTCACAGTCTCCTCAGTCAGTCCAGTAAGATAGATATCATATTTGATAGTACTCGCAGTCTCCAAAGTTTGTTTTAATACTGTATTTTCACTATTATTTTCAGTAATATTAGTTATATTTTGAAGCTTTTTCTCAGTCATAAATCAAATAATAATGCAATAAAATTGTACACTATATTAACACAATATATTATATCATTCCCATCACCTTTTGCAAGGAAGAAAAAAATATACTGTTTTGATAACCAAAGATTATCAAAGATCAAGATATTGCAATAAAAACACAAAGTTTTTGACATTTTAGGAGAAATATTGTTAAAAAAACTATTACTAAAAAAATTTACTTTTCTCTTGCAATTTTTACTCAAATTGATACTCTGAAATTGCCAAATATAACAGTTAAAAATTAACTGTCTTTTAGAGTATGGAAAGGCGACTGCCTTTGCTGTATGTCTTTTTTCTTTAAAGGACAGTAGCTGTTATGTTTGGCGACACGATATGGTAGTCGTCTTTTTTAATTACATAAAAAAATAATATGATACAAAAACAAACAAGTCCTCCTACAAAGTAATACTACTTGATTTTATAAAAAGAAAGATTATATTACTCTTATTCAAAACATATTTTATACATTATCTTAAAATTACTATGCTAAAAAAAACAATTATTCTAACAGTTTTGACATTTTGAATTACTACCACATTTACTTTGGCGGAAAATTTTTCCATCAAGACAGAAAACCATGGAGATTATATCAGTCAAGGAAAAAATTGGGATTTCAATGAAAAAGCTGATTACATCAAAATACATAATGCAACCACATCAAGTGTAAGCTTCAACACAGAATCTATTGATGTAGACTGGATGAATTTTGAATTTAGTACACCAGAAGGAAAAAATTTCAAAAAAAACACACTATATACCCCAGCAAAAAGAGATGCATTTAGAGGTTCATTTGCAGGGATTGATATTTCATGAGATGGAATATGATGTAATAAAATTTTAGGAAGTTTCTATGTACATGAATACGAGATAAAAGGAGAAACACTAAAAAAAGCTGCAATAGATTTTGTACAATATTGCGAATGAAATAAACAAACCCCACTATATGGATCTATCAGATATAATTCTGACATTGAAAACTCTTGTGATAATGAATGATGTGACGAGGTGAAAAGATACTTAAATATCCAACAAAATAATAAAACAAAGACAAAAGAAAAATGGATAAAAAATAAGAAATCTCCAAAATCTAAAAAGACCAAAACAGTACTGAGCGATGAAGAACTAGCAAAAGCAATAAAAAGCAAAACTGATTATGAGCTAGAAAAAGTAAAAAAGGAAATAAAAACCATGACAAAAAATGAAAGAGAACAAGCATTTGAAATTGCAAAAAAACATCTGACTGCAACATTCAAAAGAGATGTTGAAGTTTTCCTGCCACTTCTTTATGAAAAGTGTGTAATGACAGAGATTGGTCTAGTGGGAGATGCACCAAGAGGAAAATATATAAATACTAATGCATGCGGATCCAAAAATAAAAAAATATTGAACAAAATAGAAATAGTACTTGAAACATTGTTAGGGAAAAGAAGCGAAGGCAACGATGATCGTATTTCTGAAAAAGATATTATAGCTTTTAGAACATTTAAAGAAAACCTAACTGAAAAACTGGTAATAATGATTACTACACTCAAAAAAAATAATAAATTATCCGAAGAAATGGAAATAGGGATCTCTACAATTGCTTATGTATTAGATGTTATAGATTTAGGTATTATGTACCAAGAACTTGAAGATTTTTTTGAATTATAAACAACACAAGCAATTTTATCATATTTTTTATTCATAATCAAACAATACCATGCCATTCCTATGAATTATCTTATTTCTCATAACAATCACTATTATTGCAGGAATAAAAATTGTAAAACAGTACGAGAGAAAAGTTGTTTTTACCCTAGGTAAATATTCAGGAATTTTAACCCCAGGATTTAATATCATTATCCCATTTATTCAAACAACGACAACCGTAGATATCAGAGAACAAGCGGTGGATGTTCCTTCACAAGAAGCGATGACAAAAGATAATATCTCATGTACAGTAAACGCAGTAATCTACTATAAAATCAAAGAACATCAAGTAGAAAGATCAGTAATCAATGTAAGATTCTTAGGATACGCAATGAGCCAATTTGCACAGACAACCATGAGAAATATCGTTGGACAATTTGAACTTGATGAGTTATTAGCTAAGAGAAAAGAAGCGAGTGATGAAATCAAAAAAATCGTTGATGAAAAATCAGACCTTTGGGGAGTAGATGTATTATCAGTTGAAATCAAAGATATCAATATCCCTGATGATCTAAAAAGAACCATCGGAAAACAAGCAGAGGCAGAAAGAGAAAAGAGAGCAAAAATTATTACTTCTGAAGGAGAATTACAATCAGCTCAAAATCTCCAAGAGGCTGCAAAAATGCTTGCAAAAGCTCCTGGTGCATTACACCTCAGGACATTACAATCTATTAACGATCTTTCATCAGATCAGTCGAATACTACAATTTGGATGCTCCCTATTGAAATTATGGAAGCAATCAAAGGACTGTGAGATAATATAGCCAAAAAAGGTAAATAGCATGAAAATTAACCTTTCATCAAAAAAAATACAAACCATCCAAGAAAATATTCTCTCACGATACCAAGAAAATGGGAGGAAATTTCCCCGAAGAATGACAACTGACCCGTATGCCATACATATGTGTGAAGTGATGAGTCAGCAAACCCAAGTTGACCGTGTCCTCCCCTATTGGCAAAAGCGAATGCAAGATATTCCTGATTATCAAGTCCTTGCGAAAATTTCAAAATTAGATTTACTTGCTCACTGGTCGGGATTGGGATTTAATTCCAGAGCGATGAGATTACAAGACTGTGCAAAAATTGTCATTGATAACTATAACTGAGAACTTCCAAAATCTAGGGAAGCATTGTTATCTCTTCCGTGAATCTGACCCTATACCGCGGGAGCAATTTGTGCGTTTGCCTGGAATATGGATGAAGTCGTTATTGATACGAATATCAGAAGAGTACTGATTTTTTTGCTGAAACTGGATGAAAATATCACTATAAAACAACTAGAAGCAACAGCAAAAATGATGATTCCAAGCTGACATAGTAGAGATTGGCATAATGCCCTGATGGATTATGGAGCAACGCATCTCACTGCGAGAAAAACAAAAATTAAATCCAAAGGGAAACAAAGTAAATTTGAAGGATCAGATAGACAAGTCAGAGGACGAATTCTAAAACAGTTAGTGAAAAGTGAACAAAACAATCAACTTACATTACAAATTATTCAAGAAGAATTTCCTCAAAAAGACTCGCCTACCCTTGAAAAGATTATCACACAGATGGTTGAAGAAAAATTGATTATTCAAGAAAAAGAAATGTTAAAAATTAGTGGATAGAAATATCTAAATATCAGATAGTATCTGAGATCTTACTTTCTATTTGAAATTGGTATCTAAATCACTATACTATAGAAACTTGAAAGCAAGATTTTATTGTTTATTAAAAATATAGCTGATGACAACAACACTTTTAACAATTGGATTAGTAATAACTGGTGTAGTTTTTGTTTTGTCTGTCCTCATGATGAGTCCAAAAGGTGGACTAGGAATGGGTATCGGTGGTGCTGCTGGTGTAGGTGGATGAGATTATGGAAGCAAAAAATCTCTTGAATCTAAACTAAAAATTGTTGCTACTGTATGTGCGATTGCGTTTGTATTGATCGCTTTATTTTTACCGTATGTAAAATAATAATGTTTTTTTTTGAAAACAACAAGATATCTCTCTTTAGAGTATTAAGATATCTTTTTTTTGTTACTTTAATCATTTGGATATTAGTCAGTATCCCAGTATTTTATACCTATATAAGAAGTTCTTCACAGGAAGTCGTAAATAAATGAGGAACTTTTGTAGAAGGGATCTTTGGGACTACGTCTTATTTACCATATCTGAGCAATGACCCACAAAGTTTATTTTACCAAGGATTATTGTTTAGACCTTGTCTAAAATATACTATTGATAATGATGCTAATACTAATCAAAAACTTGTATATGATAATGATTTGTGTAAAGTAGATACCAAAGATCACAAGACTTATTATGTTTCAGTAATTCCTGAAAATACATGGTCTGATGGAGTTCCTGTAGCTCTCGATGATATTTTTTTCACCTATAAAAAAATCTTAGTAGATAATACATTATGAATCAAACATCTTGATGAATACAGTTCAATTTCAGTGAGCAAAGAAGGAAATAAAATAAAAGTAATTTTTCCACAAAAAAACAGAGATAATACCTTATTTTTCACAAATTATATTTTACCAGAACATGCGCTTATTGAACCAAATATTGATATGTATCAACAAAGTTTTGCACTAGAGCCAGTATATACTAACTGTGCAAAAATTCAATCTCAATCTACTGATCAGTATAGTTTAATTTTTGATCTTACTCAATGTAAAGATACCCATATTTGATTTTATCAAATTAAAAATTTACAAAGCATTGATCATCTAGAAGACACAATAAAAAAGAAAGGGAAATCTATTATTGATGCATATGAAAATACTACGGTATTCAAGGGATATACCGGAGTACAGCTCCGTACAGATAAATATATTACCATCTTTTTCAATACCCAATCTCCAAAACTCCTTGTGAGAACAAGAAGAGCATTATGATGACTTATTCACCACTATTTCAACACTAACAATACAAATAAACAATTACAAAAAATAGATACCTATAAGTGAAATATTTTTAATACCCATCTTTCAACAGGGGAAGACATCAAATCATTTATTCATTCTGCACTCAGTGAAAAAACAACCAATCTAAAAAATATCAAAGATTCTGGAGTACAAAAATTACCAAAGAAAATCAATATCAAATGAACAAATCAAGCATATATTTATTATACCCCAGACAATAAGAAAAAAAATATTGCTTTTTCTATTGACCAAAAATATGAAAAAATTGCAGTACAATACAATACTGAAACATTGTATTACCCAAAATCATATAACAGCAAAAAGAAGACATTCAACTATCTTATTGCTTCAGATTATGAAAATCTCAAATCTGGTTTAAATACGTATACGATCTATGGATTTTACAAGAAAAAGAAAATAAAACTTGCTTCGTTAAAAGTATATTTTATTTCAGAAGAAGAGAATAATCAAACAACTACAACTCCTATAGAAAAAATAACAATCTTGTATTTTAATAATAAAACTAACCAATATATCATCAATACCTTAAAAAAAATCTTTGCAAAATATGAAATTTCTGAATATTTTATATTTGAAGGATTTGATGATGAACACAAAGTACAAGGTGCGTTAAGTAATGGAGAATATGATATCTTTGTAGGTGCAATTGACGCATCACTAAAAAAACATTTTTACAATTTTTTAGGAACTGACAAAGCGATTCTTAATCCTTCAAAATATACTAACCCAAAACTTATAAGTTTATTAGAACAATATCAAGAAAATAATAATCCATCTATTTTAAAGGAAATCAACACAATATATAGTAATATTAGTCCTTTTATAATTTTATGAACAGAAAAAGAAAATTTAGCCATTACAAAACAAACAGAAAATAAAATAATAAACTTCATACCCAAAATAAATCTACATGAATATAATCGAAGAAAAGTGATATATAATAATCTTGCATTAACAAAGAATATATATTTTGATACTGAAGGATTACTAAGTTTCAAAAACTTTTATTATTATATTACCCAATAACATATGCTATGGTCTGGAGCATCATTAATAGAACTCATCCAATTGGGAATTATCCTTATCATCTCTATTGCGATTCATGAATTTGCTCATGCATGGGTTTCATATAAACTAGGAGATCCTACTCCAAAACTACAAAAGAGAGTTACCCTCAATCCACTTGCACATATTGATCCTCTTGGATTGGTAATGGTTTTTTTAATAGGATTCTGACGAGGAAAACCCGTTGAAATCAATCCATGATATTACAAAAATCAAAGAATAGGAGAATTTAAAGTTGCAATGGCAGGACCATTAAGTAATTTATTACTTGCAACCATAGGAATTATCATTCTTTTGTTTATATCAAAATTTTCGTGAATGGGAATCAATACCATCTTTTCTCATGCATATACCATTCCATTAGCACAATTTTTATGACAATTTGCGTATCTTAATATCATTCTCATGGTATTTAACCTCCTTCCCATTCCTCCATTAGATGGATTTACCTTGGTTAAACTCGTCAATATTGATATTGCAGAAAAAATCTTGAAATATCAAAAATATATTTTTATTGGATTTCTTATTTTTGTATTCTCTCCACTTTCTTGAAATTTTTTAAGTACGATTGCAAAAGTAATTTTTAATGTTCTCACTACAATTTTAGCAAGTGTTATTTATTTAATTTAATTACTGATATATTTAGTTTTTATTAAATATATTAATATCTAGACAGTTCATTTTTTGATATTTACATGTTGCAGCAGTGAGCTGATAGCATGTTTTTTTATTTTTGTGTTGGGTCTGAAAGATGAGATTAGGATAGTCAGTATCTCATTGTTTGATTTCACATCAGAATTGATAGGGGAGATATTTTACTGTGGTAGTATCCGTTATACTCTTATATTGATTACTAGTATTTTTAAATCAGAGATGAGTTATTTTGTGAAGATTATCCACTAAGTTTTCCACTTCTACAACCCCAAAGTCTGATTCAGAAGTAGTATTTGACCCCGGAGTCTTTTCTTCTTCCCAAATAAATTCGCTTTTTACTGATTGCTCTTTTTTAAAAGTTAGCCTTAATTCAGAGAATTTTTTTCCTTCATACCAATTAGACATTAGTACTTTGTTTTGTAAGATATTTAGTGTATCAAGATAGGTTTCTTCTATAGTTTTAGTTTGTAGTTTTCTAATTTGATTTCATCAAAAATTCATTGTCATCCCCATAATAATTCCAATAATAACAATAACAATCAAAATTTCTATCAGCGTAAATGCCTTTTTTATACTCATGCTCCGTCCATTATCTGTAAAATCAGTCCGAATACCCCCATAGCAACGAAGACAACGATTGCTCCGATAACGACCAACATAATTGGCTCAATAACTTTGGAAAGTCTACCAATAATCGTGTCTAATTCTTTCTGATACATTGATAGAATATTATCAAATGCTTGGTTCAAACTTGCTGTTTCTTCTCCTACTTTGATAAGTACTCTCACATTATTTGGAATTAATTCACTATCTTTGGGGATAGAAGCAGAGATAGTCTCACCATTTTTTACTCCTGACAAGATTCATGCTATCAAACCTTGATATGCTGGAATCCCCAAGATTTCTCTCAATAAGCTAAATGTCTCTACATAATTTAATCCAGAAGATAGCATTAGTTTCGTATATCTTGACCATTTCACGAGATAATATTGTTTAGTCATTTTTCCTATCAAAGGGAATGAGATAATTTTGCTAAATAATAATTTTTTTCCTTTTTCAGTAGAAAAATACATCAATAACAATAATCCAACAATCACAAAAGATACGACTAATACTTTCCAATTTCCTACAAGGAAATCAGAAGTTGCTTTGAGTAATACGGTTGCTGTTGGCAGTTCCATATTTGAAAATCCTGTTGCGATGTCAAAAACTCCTGGCAATACAAATCCAAACAATGCCACTACTGCAATGATTGCAATAATAATCAAAACTAATGGATACATCAATGCCGAAGTATAACGGGTCTGAATATCTTTGATATATTCATATTCACCAGCTAATTCTGCTAAGACAATATGTAAATTACCAGTCTGTTCACCAGATTTGATAATATAATAATCTCCTGAATCAAAATATTCTGGAAATCTATTTAATGCATAAGAAAAAGCACTTCCACTACGCAATAATATCCCTATTTTTTTTGCGACTTCTTGGATAGCGTAGTTATCACTATTTGATGCTAAAACATCCATGGCATCTACCAATGACACTCCTCATTTGAGCATATAGGAAAGTTCTTTGAAAAACAATATTTTATCTTTTCATCAAAAAGAACTTCTATCGTTTTCTTTTAAGAAGTTAATAATATATTTATCAATACTACTAATATTTTTTTTCTTTCCTATCATATTTGCCATTTTTTTTGATTATCTGGTATAAAACATATTCATCGCAATATCAACCGACTGTTTTTCCTGACTTTTCAAAATATCATATTTGATATTTTCGATCTGATACAAAATACGATATTCTTTCTGTTCTAAGATTCTTTTTTCAATATTATCTACGAAAGAGAGCAAGTCATCTTTATTATCAAATGCGATTTTCAAATCTACGGGAGAGACATAGATATTTTTATCAAAGGCCTCTTCTTCTCCGATATGTACTCATTCTATATTTCCATTATATTCCCCATTTTCATTTTTTCTCAACAAAAACTCATTAAGATTTGCAAGAATTTTTTTCTCATCAATCACCATTTTGTTATTTGAAAGATTATTAAGATTGAGGAAATCTTTGATTTCATCTAAATTTTTTCCTGCAAATTCAGTACATTTCGTAGTCTTAGTCGTTTTATTTTTATTATTAGTATTAATACATCACAAAATATCCTCTTGTTTATTTTCCATAAGTTTTAATAATGCAAGATTTTCTTCTGCAACCTGTTTTTTATCTTGAAACGAAGCAACTTCTTGTTCTACCTTGTTGAG
Organism: candidate division SR1 bacterium; assembly: GCA_002746475.1. Classification (GTDB taxonomy): domain Bacteria; phylum Patescibacteriota; class Gracilibacteria; order Absconditabacterales; family Absconditicoccaceae; genus PDOX01. The sequence continues at coordinate 1,723 of PDOX01000038.1, read as the reverse complement.
TATTGTTTTTGAAGTTTTATTCTTATCATAGGCAGGAAGTACAAATTGATAAAACAATAACAATCCCAATCCTAAAAAGAGCAAAACATACATCTTAGATTTCGTAGACTCTACTCTACTACTCACCTGTTCGTCTTCTTGTTGTGTTTCTTGCACTTGCTGAGGAGTTTGTTCCTTTGCAATATTTGCTTGTCCATAAATCAATTCATCCGCAATAGTATTGCTCGTAGTAATATTATTTTCAGTCATTGATCATTACATTAGCATGTAAAACAAAATCAAAATATTTTTCATCTGATTTTTCGTAATTTTTTATCTCCAAATTTTTAATAAAATCTAATGCCTGAAATCTATCAAACAATGATTTAAAGTTTCCATTTGGAGAATTGTAATAGAGTGCTTTGAGGGTTGTCACTTTCCCATTTAGCTTTATTTTATCCAGTCCAACTTCAAAATCAGAAAGTATAATCGTATTATTACTTCCATCAGATACTTCTTTCAAATCTTGAAGAATAGTAAAAATTTGCTTGATATGTTTAGACCAAGGAAGTTTCACCTTCTTTGCTTCAAGTGTTCTAATACTGAGCAAGGTCGTATATCCAGTATAATTCGTATACTGTTGTAATTCTTGCTGTTGAGTCTGTAATTTATCGTCTAATCTTGCTTTTTTCTGATAGTTTAGAAAGGTATCAAATTTCAAATACAAAAAAGCAACTCCCAAAATAATCACCCCGACAAAGAGCAACCTATACAAGAGTTTCAGAAATGAAAAACTTTTTTTCTGTTCCATAATCGTATTTATCATAAAATAAATCTTTTCACAACTCTATATATAAGTATACGCAAAAAAAAATATTATGCAAAAAATTGGATAGATTTTATACTAGTAAGACGATATATTCCCTGCTCCCCCAACTGTTCACCTAACTGCTCACCTAAATTTTCCTCTAACTGCTTACTGTTTTTTCAACAAGATTTTTTATATTTTCTAGCGATAATAGTTCTCTCTCTGATGGATGCATCAAAAATACTCAAACATCGTTTAACAATGTTTTCTTGGAAGTGGTTTTGAGCTTATTGAGGATTTTTTGTTTGAGTTCTTGGGTATTTGTTGTGAGAGATGTTATTCCCGTTTGTTTCTCGGAATATTGCAAAAGCGTAAAATTTGGAATGATACGATTACTAAGATATCGGACAAGGTCATATCGGTCTCTTCATTTTATAAATTTCCTATACAAAATCGCATGTAATTTCCCCGCAAAGAGGGAAGGGAGATCAAACACGAGCAGAGGAAAAATAAAGGTATTATTTATCAATTGTTTTTCTACGCTATATCATTGGGGTGGATTGGTATCTATTTCCAGTTTTATGGAAAGTTTTTGTGAAGAGATATCTGTCAATCCTGCCTGTTGTAAAATATTTGGGAAACGAATGTATGCATTATCCACGGTTCATGTTTTGTACTTGATATCGGTTTGAAGTCCATAATGTTCTAATTCTTTGGTGATCTTGTGCAATATATCAAGAAAATCATAGCCCTTATTTTCGATCAAAGAGAAATCAAGATCCTCGGAGTATCTTTGCAAGTTATGACAAATTCTTAACGCTGTCCCTCACAAAAAAGCGATATTTTTAAAATACTTTTTATCACTTATAATCTTTAACAAGAGGAGTTGTAACTGTTCTCTAAGTTGATGAATTTGGATTTCTTTGGGTTGAGAAG
>PDOX01000037.1 GCA_002746475.1 candidate division SR1 bacterium | reverse complement strand
TTTATTTTCATGGGTATTTTCCTCATATCAATAATGTAAAATAGTTGCTATATTAATAATAAGGAAAATCCAAAAAATTGCAAAAAATCACGCATTAAATACCATACGAAAAACAATATTATCATCTTATAATTATAATTTCAGTCATCGACAAATTATCGATAACTCTTTAAATCCTCTCTACCTCTCCTTTAGTTCACCCCGTAGGACTACGGGGCAAGAAGGAGAATACTCCCTCCTGTATATATTTCGTTCCCCTCTTTGCTAAAGAGGGGTTAGGGGTGATTCTTGAACGAAGAGGGATTCTGTGAAAGATTTGGGGGTGGGGTAAATATTTAGAAACTGGTAATTTCAGTAATACGATTTTTTCGTACATCTCGCTTCATTCCATTATAACCTCCATTTTTAAAATTATCACAAAACTTCATAGGGACAAATTGTCCCCAGGTAGGTATATAAGATTAGATAAATATTATACTTATACTAATTCAAGGTAATTATCATTTTTCTAAAAATATATTCTTATATTTCACGGTTAAAAATAAATCTTTTTTTATCTTTATCATAAGAATACATATTTCTTAAACCCATATATTTAAAACTATTATCATTAAAATATTTATCAATAATATTTACATTAGTATCTTCGTTAGCAACAATTCTTCTAAAATCTTCTACGGAATACGTAGGTTTCTTCAAGATAATATTTTGTTTTTTTAGTGTATTAGCTATCCATTCACTCCAACTTATAATATAAGATATAGGAGCCTCTATAGGAGGTAAACTAAAAGTAACGATAGGTCTATATCAACTATGACCACTTGTATGTATAACTCATCAAAGACGATTGATTAATACCTTATTATCAGGAGTTAAAGCATCATAATACAAAGATAAATATATATTAGTTCAATTTGCAGAAGACATAAAAGTAGTGATTTTTTTATCATACAAAATTTCACAAGCAGAAACTAAAGGAAACTCAACTAGTTCTCTAATTTGTTCTCTTGTAGATATAATTTCATGAGATTTTTCTATAGGTTTTACATACTGTGATGTACTTTCTTGTACATTCAAATCACTATCCTCTCTCATTGTCATCAGTAAAAAAATAATATAAACTTCTACTTCTCCCCCAACATCCACGGATGATATTTTTTGATCGTATTTTTTAACTCCCAAGGAGGAATTACGCCAAATTCCGTAATAATCCCTGTCACGCATTTTGCAGGAATCATATCAAAAGCATAATTGATGATATCCAGTTGCTCTGGTCTTTCTGGCCAGACTTCGTCCGGAGATCTCTGTTCAATTTCGATACTATCGACCGTATCCACTTTGAGCAAACTCCCCGCGATATACAACGGAATTCCACTATGCCAAGCCGAAAGCCCAATATTAAAACTTCCCACTTTATTGATTACATCACCGTTCAGTTTTATTGCATCACAGCCAATAATCACCTTATTGATATGCACATGGGATTCATACAGATTATCAATAAAAAACCCTGCTGTACTATCAGTAATCATCGTTGTCGGAACCCCCGCATTGACTAAATCTGTGGAAGTGATCCTCCCTTGATACAAGGGTCTAGTCTCGGTATTGTATACATGAATATTTTTTCCCTGTCTGTGTGCTCAGATGAGAATATCTACCGCAGAACTTGAATGACAATGATTTACGATATTATCCCCCTCGTCAATCAACGTAGTCCCAATTTCAATTCTTTTCACCTTTTCTCTCTTAATCATATGCAAAAATTCTTGGTAGGAATCGGCAACCTTTTGTTGGATAGCTTGTAAAATACTAGAGTCATTCTGAAGCAAAGCTGAAGAATCCATAACAGACATACTAGACTCTTCGCTCACGCTCTGAGTGACCTTCTGCCCTTCCTCTTCTAACACGCTCAAGGCATAGGTCAATCCATTAAACAGCATTGGCTCGGTATCCCTCGCCAACATCAACAATTGAGAGGCTTGTTTAGTAAATTTATGAAGTTCTTCATAATCAGAAAATGTTTGTCTTTGTAATTCCTCCTCCATGATTTTGAATCCTGCTTTGGCAACATTGGTTGCTCACTGGATTTCTATGGATTGGATCTTACTTGCAATATCCTGTACTCTTGAGAAATCTGCCATAATTTCAACGTTTTATAAATTAAACTCTTCACGCTATTCTAATTGTATTCAAAAATCAAAATAATGCAAAAAATGAGGGTGGAAATAATATGGGAAGTGAAAGAAATGAGACGAAAAAAATAAAAGGAATTGATTTTACAAGTAGTATACGTATAAGATACAATATATATTTATTTTTTTTACTAGCACACTTATGAAAATCATCTGACTAACAGGAACAAATGGAGCCGGGAAAGGAACTATTGTTGAATACCTTAAAAACAAATGATTTGTTCATTATTCTGTCAGTGGTTTTTTAAGAAATATTATCAAAGAACAAGGACTTCCAATAAATAGGGATAGTATGGGTAAAGTATCTGATGAATTAAGAAAAAAATTCTGACCCTGATATCTAGTAGAGGAACTCTATAAACTTGCTGAAAAGAATTGAAAAGACTGTATCATCGAATCTATTCGCACCTTGTGAGAAATAGAGAGTTTACACAAACAAGGAAACTTTTCTCTCTGGGCGATAGATGCAGATCAAAAGATTAGATATGAGAGAATAACATTGAGAGGATCGGAAAAAGATGATGTAAGTTTTGAAAAATTTCAAGAACAAGAAAAATCTGAAAGCGCAAATCTTGAAGCACATAAAAAAAATCTTTTCTGATGTATAAAAAAAGCTGATGTCCTCCTCAACAACAATGGAACCGTTGAAGAACTTCATCAGCAAATAGATAAATTAATTAACTTGCATCTCCAGTAAGGGTATTAACCGTAACGGTATCACCTTCTGATTTGTGCAATGGCACTTGGATTTCCATTCCTGTTTCAATGGTTGCAGGTTTAGTTCCCGACTGTGCTCTATTTCCTTTCACTCCTGGTACTGTTGATGTGATGGTATATTCAATAGTTGTTGGAAGTATTACTCCTAAAACTTCTCCTTCATAAATCATCAAATATACATCAAGATTTTCTTTCAAAAAACCAACAACATCGTCAATTTTCTCTTCATCAAGTTCAAACATTTCACCCGTATCATTTTCCATGAAACTATACATTCCACCAGCTTCATACAAGAAAATTGCTGCATTAGTTTGTACTTCTGCTTGTTCAAGTGTTGTCCCTGCATTATAGGTGAAAACATTGGTTTTCCCAGAAACGATATCCTTTACTTTGAAAGTATCCGTAGCTCCTCCTCTTCCCATATGGGTGTGTGAAGTATCTGTAACTCTAAATAATTTTCCATCAATTTTGAGAACAATTCCTCTCTTTACTTTTGCTGTATCAATTTTTACCATACGTTATTATTTTACCATGTAAATATGGTTTTTATGATAGGGATTAGTTTATTAGTTGCAAGAGAAAAAATCTTATTCCACAAAATCAGGTGAATGTATAGATTATATTCCAAAAATATGTTTTTTTATAGATACTCCTCAATTGCCCAAAAGGGTATAAACTATGACATTCTCAAAATTTTTTTCATTTATACCAGTATATTAGAAAAATTTTTTATAAATATACCACTATACTACAAAAATATATTTCTATTTCAAGCGGAAAGTTTCAACTACGCAAGAGATCTAGCAAGCATATACTCACTAATAGATTTAAACCCTCATTGTTGAGCATAATTTTGGATGAGTTCCTTATCTTTTGCTTTTACACGAATATTGATCACACTATTCTTTTTTTGTGCTTGTTCATCACGGATGAGATATTCCATATCTTGTAATAACAACGATAAATCTTCCTTAGGATAATCTTGGTCTAATCTCGCTTCTTGGCAAAAAACATGCACAAGTTCTGTTCACTCTAACACTTCCCCTGTATACGTAATCGTAAGAGGGTACTTTCTCACTCCCACGGGAATATACAATGTTGTAGTTTTAGTTGTAGTTTTGGTGGTATTCATATCTGTTTTCTTATTCATGTTTATATATTTTTAAGATAAAGCTTTTTTAGCAATATTTTATAAATTGGCTTACAATCATTATGGTGAATAGCAATCGTTTCATATCTATCACTAGCAAGATGCCTGATTTTATGATGAGAACCACTTGTAGGTTGTTCTACCCTATATCCTTCTGATTCAAGAAAAGAAAGAATCTTTGAGAGAGAAAGATTGGTCGGATTTTGAAGTAACTGCTCTCTAATTTTATCTTTCTTAGACATCAAATATTTTTCAAAGTAAACAGTCATACTGTTAAATATGTGTATATACAATATATCAATTTGTATATCTTTTTCAAGAGAAAAACATTATGCTTGAGCGGTATGTTAATACTTTATTAGCCGTACCCCATTATATTCCACAAAAATATATTTTTAGGAGGAGAGAAATTTTCGTGAAAACTGAATCAGAAACACTTACCTAAACATCTTATCAATATTTATCTGATTTATTTCCCAAGTTGTAAATCATTCCATACACTGATCCAATGTCATATGTATTTTGTTTGATGTATTCCGTGGATTAATTACAACAACCATCTTTTCTCCTGTCTTTGAATCTACATACCCTTTTTCTATAGAATATGCATGACCTGTATATAGTACTTTTTTTGTTCACTGAACTTTAAAAGATTTTACTTTTCAATCTTCATCTGCATCTACAATTTTTACAGTATTAGAAGCATCATTTTTATTCATATAAGACGATAATTCTATTTTTACTAATCATGTTTTTATTTGTTCAAATGCCATTTCTTTCTGAACACTGTCTCTAATACGAACTGAATTTATAATATCCTTTCATAACATATGATGCAAAAACTCCATAGTCCATCATCATTCCACTGTATTCAACAACTCTCATGTCATCTCAAATATACCATTCTGTTCAAATTGCCTTCTTGCATTTTGTATATGTATATTACTATCATATATATCCTCTCTTCAACCAGAATAATGAAGTATATATTCTTTTATAAATGCAATTTCTAGAATTTTAAATCATTTTGCAGAATTACTATTAATATTAACTGTTTTTTCATGTCCACTCTTATTATCTACAAATGTATATTTTTTGTCTAATTCATTTTCATAGACTTTTATTGTTTTCCCATCTTTATTTCCAAATGGTACTTTTATTTCCCATCATCATGGAATTTCTCTCATTGATGTTTGTACCATAGTGTCAAAATAATTACTCTTTTTAAGAATCTCAAACCCAGTATATGCATAACAAAGCCCTAAATTATTTTGTTTGATCTCAGCTTTCCCATATTTCCCTTGGACAAAAACTTTTTCATATTTAGAAGGGATACTACTATAACGACCTAATAATGTATTCAAAAAATCTACAAATTTTTGATAAAAATATCTCCCTTTCGAGATCACTTTCTCTTTTCTAAAGAGTTCGTTAAAATGCTCTTCAGATAAAGTTCTATTCTTCTCTAAATATGATTTTTTTCTCTCTATAAAATCTCTCATAGTTTTCATATCTGTTTGCATAACAAGTTCGCTTGCAATAACAATATTTTCTCTATTCAATCATTCTACTTTTTGTATTGTGAGTTTTTTTAACACTTCTTCATTTATATTTAATAACTCATCTACTCTCATATATTCTACATCTTCTACTATTTGAGAAAGTTCTTTTTTTATCTTTGCAATTTTTTTTATATCATCCTCATTCAATTTTGATAATTCTTTAATATTTCATGCTGATATTCTGATACCTGCTTCCCTCAATACTTCCTTTATATTAGTAACATTTTGTATTTGCACATCATTTAACTCTCATAATCTATTAATATCCCATATTTCTATATCTTCTATTCCAAGCTGTTCAAGTTTTGGCTTTATTGCTACAACTTTTTTTAATGTATTGATATTTAATTTTTGTATATTTTCAATTCTCCAAATATAAAGATTTATACCCAATTGATCCAAGAATGATTTTTTTTCTATATTTCTTTCTATATTTGCATAAAAATCATCTACATCTATCTTTTCAATATCAGAGAAATCATTTATATCCATGTTAATTCCTAACTTATCTATTCAATGTTTCAATGTTTTATATTTTTTTATAGATTCTATACTGATATTATCACATTTTTCTGTCTGCCACTCATATATTTTTACTCCTAAAGTATGTAAGTATTTTGTTTTTTTTGCTTGTTTTAAATTAAGCTTTGACAATATATTACCATCTAAATGCCTAAACACTCATCATAAAGTATATACAATAGCAGGCAATTCCTTAGTCCAATAATCTGGAGAATTAAGCAAATTATTTAAACTTTCATTATCTGTTTTTATATCTATCTTTGCTTTTTTTAATGCTCAGAGATTAGCTCTCAATTTTGCCATATCTGCTCATAATCATATCTTACTCCAAAACTTTAAGTTATCAAGTGACAATGAAACTCCCATATCTTCAATTTCTGATTTAATACTATTAATATGTACTATATCATGTTCTGTTATTTGTACTAAATCAGCAATGGAACTGACCATATCATAAATACCAACAGATCCAAAATCAATACCTAATGATTCTATTTGAGGTTTTAACGACAATACATTTTCTATTCCCTTTAAGGAGGGACTATCGAATGGGATAACAATATCATTAATATTACATCATAAATCATAAAGATATTTTAACTCTTTTACCGAATATTTTTCACAAAAATCAATTAAAGCATGAGGATCTGTAATACTATTTAAATCAATTCCTAATTCTGATAATCATTTCACAATATTCATATCTATATCAATACTCAAATCAGCTAGAATTTTTTTATTCTGTTCATACAGTTCTTGATTAAATCACTCGTTAAAAGCTCCCATCTTCCCACTAAATCCAGCTTCTAACAAAAATCTCCTCACTTCGGGATCTTTGATTGTTTCTGCGAGGGTTTTTACTTTTATTCTCAATTCTGTACTGGTAAGTTCCCCAAGTTTTCCATCTTTTTCATGAGCATCCATCAGTGATAAGACTTGTTCATCAGTCAATTCTAGCTCGTTTCATGTTTTTTGTTTGTAGAGTTCTTGAACTTTTTCTCTTATATTTTGAATCTTTTCAGCTTTATTCCCCTCATTCAATCCTTCTAACTGACTATCCATAAATTGAGAGTTTGCTTTGGTTTGTATTTCATTAAATCAGAATTTTGATTCTTTTCAGAAATAGGGGTTACGTATATCTTTTAATGTAGTATGAAATTCCTCGGGAGTAAATAATACTGTCCCCTTACTGTCAACAATAGGAGTATAAAATCCTTGTTCAATAATATTTCTCTTCATTTTTTTTAATATATTTTGTTGTTTATTCAAAAGATAATCCGCAATCAATATACAATCAACTTGAGAAGATGACAATCCAGATCTAACACCAAAAAATCTTTTCCCTTCATATTTTGATCATTGTAATAACACGCTTTTCTTAGTAATTGTTCTCTTATAATTTGATTTTTGCATCACATCATATTGTTCTGTAGTTAATCTCGATATAATAACTATTCAATTTCCATATTCATTAGACCAATCTGACATCTTTTGTATATTTTTCTCCATTACTATACCATCAGTATCATATGGTGTTTGATCAGAGTTTGCTCAAGGTATAAATTCCGGAGCTAAAAATCAATTTTTCCAAAATTCAGAAAAATCGACAGACTTAATTCCCTTTACTCGATATTGTCATTGAGGGAGTTTTATTTTTCAATTAACTACTAATTTTTCATGACTATTTGTCTTTTGTTCTATGTTACGTCAAGTCTCTTCTATTATAGATTTTACTTTTTTCCTATGAAACATATGTTTTTCTATTACAACAAATGCTTCTTGCAACTTTGATTGTATTATTTCTGAATTTCCTTCCATTATATTAGAGTATTCAGAAAAATTACCATCTATGATATATTTCATAAGACCAATTAAAGATATCTCTTCTACTGTTAAATGTCTCTTTTTTTGTACTTTTTTTTGAATGTCATATATTTTATTGAGAAAAGAAATAGATTCTTGATTATTACTTTCTAAAGAAACTTTTAATAAATCATTCCAAACAACAATATCATCTCTTAGAGAACGCCCATATATTATATACTTATTATTAGTTCTTTCTAAATCGTAATTTGGGCTTTTAATTTTATCAAGAAAAAATCTTCTATATACTCATGGTAATATATCTAACTTACTATAAATTTCAGCAATATATTTTACATTTTTTATGTTGAATCAATAATTTTGCACTAAAGTCTTCGATATATCTTCCAACTTCTTTTCTTTTAGTAATTTTATACATTCTTTACCCTCATTTAGATTATTAGTTAAATTATTCCATCATGTAAATGAAATTAGGTTTCCACTATTCCATAATCAATTTTCAACTAATTCTCAAAATAACTCTACTTTATTACTATCAACAGGTATCTCTTTAATATATTGTACCTGAATATCTATTTTATCTTTAACTATGGGATATTTACGTATTAAATGTTCTAATAAACTAATTTGTGTGTCTGTACATTTTTCTAATATAGGAACACTGTGAGCATATATATTGACTCAAATATTTTCTAACTTTTTCTTTATGGATGCAAGCCTTTGTATATTTCCATGATAATTTAATACAGGATTTTTGATATGAGCAGGCTGTTTTAGTAGGTCTTGTATATCTTTTCTTGCAAAACCATAATCTATTAATCTATACAGTAATTTTTTTTGTTTGAATGTTAATTCCTTATTTTGTGCAAGTTCTCTTTTATATAGTCTATTTTTTCAGTAATATGCTAATTTATCAAAAATCCTCCCACACACTTTCCCTCTCAACAACACCACGATCTGCTCTTGAGAAAACAATCCTCTCAATGCAAGTCATTTTCTCGTATTCAAAGCCATATCATCAGTCTCTCACACTTTTCTCTCCATATTGTGGACTTCATAGATTTTTCTTGCTTGTGCTTCTGTTAATGTTTCTCATTTTCATAGCACTCCCTGATCCTGTAAATACTTTTCTATGTATTTTTTAGCTTGCATATTAATATTCCCATCTGCATCAACCAACCTATCAGAATTAAGTGAATTTTCTGTTTGAATGTTTTCAGGGATAGAGGATTGCTGATCTTGTATTTTTAGCTCGTTTTTATTATTATTCTCTCCTAACTTTTCTTGAATCTTATGATATTCATCTCTCAATTTTTCTAATTTCTGTTTTTCATTTATATTCTGTTCTTTTGAAATTTTTTTATCTAATATTTGTATTCTCTTTGCTACTATGCTAGCTGGATTTCTATATCCTTTCATCAATCAAAATTTAGCTAACATCCCCACAAGGCTATTTTTGTCTGAAAGTTTTTGTCTATATTCGGTCATAAATGCTTTCATCTTCCCCGCCTGTTCTGATTGTGCTTGCACTACTTTTCCCATATGTTCCGTAAGCTGTTTTTGCAGATCTCCTGTCAATATCACCCCATCTTTTGTGAAAGTATTTTTGGCCTTATCATGAGCTATTTTATTTTCAGATAAGAATTTTTGTAATCATTGCTCTGCGATGTGCAACGCATCCACTCCAGAAACAAGATCAGTTTGAAATGTGGTGTATTTAGATGTCTTAGCTTTAATTTTTCTAATTGCTGCACCTCCTCATTCTAACAATCCTCAATAGGTTATGGTATTAAAAAATACCTGTGATAGATTTTCAAACGAAAGATTCTCTTTTGATGCATCGACCATTATAGTAAGTGCATCTTCTAGGTTATATTGTGCTACATTCTGTTTTGTTGTATTCATTTTGTTTCATAATGCAGTTTGTCCTTTCACGATTTCACCTTCTCCAAACACAAAAGCATTAACCCCAGAATGTACAATATTCATAGGAATATCTACTAAAAATGACTCCATAAACAACTCTTCAAATCCAAACTTCAATCCATGTCAAATATTAATTCCCTTAAGTCTCGCTCATCATAATTTATTGAGAAATGGTGCAAATTTATTTCCGATACCAAACGTTGCTGCGGTAGAAACATAATCAAATCATACATCTGTTGCAAGTTTTCCCCATCCTACAAATTCTTGTCCTGTCACTTTTCCTTCATTGTCATAGGTATATTCTTCAAGTCCTGCTCCTCTCATAAATGAATCTCAAAAAGTATCTATTTTATTGTTTCCTTTTTCTTCTATATTAAATACTCGTTCTCCAGCATTTCGTGCTTCTTGACCAATCCCATTTCCTAATCTCAATCCTGTTGTAAATCATGCTGAAGTTATTAGAAGATTTTTTGATGCTAATCATACCAATGTAGCACCTGCAATTCCTCCAATCATTCATACCGCTTGTCAAAATGCAGCCTGCTTATCATCTTTTATATTCTTCTTAAACAGTTCTCGTTGATCACCAAACTGCTCTCAAAATCCATCTCTAATAATTGCATCGACTCCTTGTTTAGAAAAATCTAGTACTACTCCTGTAAAAGGAGAGGGAATCGTTCATGTAGGTTTAGGATCTTTTTTGAGCATAATCTCTACATATTTTCTATCCATTGCTTGCATACATTCTTGTTTTTTTATTTTACCTTCATTCCTTTCTAATTCGTCTCTTGTCATTCCTCAACGATCAAGAGCTCTAGCATCTGCTCAATTTAATAATAATTTTTGAAAGATTCATGCCTCTTGATAATCTTTTTTATTTTTTTCAATTTTAGCTTTTACTTCATGATCTATTTGCTGTACTTTTTGATTATTTTCCTGAATAGCAGTATAAAATCATATAATCTCCTCTACAGATATTGATCTATCAAAACCAAACTTTTCAGCCTCTGCGTATAAAGCATCAATCTTTTTACTATTTTCTATATGCTCTGCAAGTGGCTTGAAAAAACTATCTTTTTTCGCCCATTGTATGATTGATTGTTTATTCTTTTCTGAAGCACTACCCAGCAATGTTCACAGAAATTTGTTAATATCTTTATCACTTTTTCAGTATGCAGACTGTTTAATATAAAATTTTAATGCATCTTTATTTCCTTGTTCTGCTACATTTATATTTCACGCTAGAATATTTGTCTTTCACCATAACTGTTTCGCTAATTTTACAACATTGATGTAATAATGCATTTCATTATTCATCCCTTGCAAACTCAATCCTGTCATCAATCATTTTTCTATCAAAGGAGATTGATATTTGGGAAAACACCCCAAATAATAGGTTAAAAATACTTGTATATTATTTACAATATATTCTTGGTCTGATTCCTCCATTTTTTCTGTGTTTGGAAGATATTTTTGTAAAGTTTCAGAAGTTACTTTTTGTATATCTGCAACTGTTTTTATATCTTGAACTACGTTTCTCCAATTCAATTTTGTATTTCAATCTATTCACAATTCTTCTAAATTTTTTATATAATCATTTCCTTCATTTTCAAATATTTTTTCGTTCATTTCTACTATTTTATTATTCTCTTCTCCCTCATTATTTTTTTCATTATTTTTTTCATTTTTCTTAATATTTTCTTTTGATCATGCTGATAGAAATTTTTCTCCATAAAGGATTTTTGTAATATCTAATACTTTATCATTACTCCTTCCATCTTGTAACATTTTTTGAAAACTTGCTTTCAAACTATCTCACAACTTCTTCAATCCTGCATTATCACTTTCCAACTCATCTTTCAGTTTTATAATATTTTCTTTATTATCAAAAAATCAACTCCTCAATGCTTCTTCTAGCTCGTGAGTATCTATATTGTTATCTTTCACTTCTTGTGCATCTAATTGCTCTAATATACTTGTATTTTCTGGCATTTTACAATTCCATTGTATCTAAAAGTAGCTCTATATCTTCTAAATCACTCTTTTCTTCCTCCTCTGCTTTTGCGATTTTCTCTTTGAGAATGTTTTGTTTTTCTTGTTGGTGTTGTGTTTGCTGTTTTTTCTTTAAACTCCTCACTTTTTCTTGGATAAATTTCAGAATATTATTTACATCCTCCGCTGTCGCATATTCACTCATCACAAACAATTTCAAACCTTCTGCCTTATCCCAATATTTTACCAATTTCTCTAGTATTGTGAGTAATAACTCTTTTTTGATCATAGTATTTTCTCTTTTTGTGTGTTTTTGCATCATGGATCTTTCTTATAGTAAAACTATCTATAAATACTTACCTCCTAAGTATAGCTCCCCCCCCCTCATTTGTCAAGAAATCACATCATTTTAAACATTTTTTATTTGCGTTATTTTGTAAATTATGTTTAATTTATGATATATTCATACACAACACATTCACCTCCCAAAAAATCCTCAAAAACTCTTGAAAAACAAATCTGTTCCTGTAATATTATAGTGTTGTGTGTTTAATTATAGCACGATGAAAATTTTATTTAATTATATACTATATTTATGTGACTATTTGGATGAAACAAAGCGAAGTATGTATTCTCTT
>PDOX01000073.1 GCA_002746475.1 candidate division SR1 bacterium | reverse complement strand
TAATGATGTATTAAATAGTGTAATGGTATGGAATAATTCCAATAACATCTATACTTCTAGCGTAATTATCAATTCTTACAATGTATATTTTTCAAACAACATTCATAATTCATCAGATATTTGGTTTTCTGAAAGATTAATTTGATGCAAGCATTGTATATGATGTAGGAGTCTAGAAAATGTATCGTACTATATTAATAATAAAAAGTATGACAAAGATATGTTTATGCAGAAAAAGAAAGAGTTATTGATGCAAAAATGAAATTTTGATAAACGGAGAACATCAAAAAATAAAGAAAATTCCAATATTTTGAGTCAAAATGTAGATGGAAAATTTATATTAGAGTCTCAAAATATATCGGATTGATTGTATGTATATAGAGCAAAAAACTGAAAAAATCTTTTATTTTTCTGATCAGAGAGTTGAGAAAACCACGAAAATATTGATGTTGTGTTATGATGATCTCCGCATTGAAATCATCTGTATTGATGTTGTAATTTATGATGAGTTGAGCATATGTATTTATGTGATGCTATAAATTGATGAAGTAATAATTATTATTCCTACTATTTGATAAACTGTTCGTATTGCCTTGGATGTATCGGACTAAAAAATAAATCCTACTGTATCCTGAACAAGCAATATACCAAAGAAGAACGATATGACAAGGTTAATGAGATCTTTACGCAGATGGAGAAAGACTGAACTTTAGGAAAATTCTTTCCGTGAAGTATGAATCCCTTCTATTTCAATGATACCGCTGCGTATCTCATCGATGATACTTTTACCAAAGAAGAAGTAGAAGCAGAGTGATATTTGCGAAGAGATGAAAAGATTAAAGTGGATATCCCTGAGGGGGCAGAGATTGTGTATGTGGAGAGAAGTCATCCTGAATGAAATGAAGGATCCAGTACACATAAAATAGATTCTTCGCTTCGCTCTGAATGACAATTAAACGATTACCAAGGCCGAAAGGTAAACGGGAAATTCTATCCTATCTCTGAAATCTGAAATAAAGTCCCAAAAGTAGAAAGTTGAGCTGAACGATGGATAGATCCTGAAATACTCAACAAAGTGATCCAAGACAAAGAATGAAACTACTATAAAATCGTTAAGATGGAATATGATTTCCTTATGAAGCATAAATTACCTCTTCCGAAATTGCACTGGCTAGATAGAATCAAGTTAGGGTTTACATTTAAATAGATTTCGTTATCATGAGATTTATACGTATTTATCACACACTATATTACTAATGTTTATCAATATTTCAACTGACCAAGTCCACCTCGCACTCAACGATGAGCAGTATTTTTTTAATAGAGATGATGTGGAAAAGACCTTTGGACCAAAACTTATCGAGTTAGCAAAAAAATATAATTTTTCTGATGTTACGGTATTGAATGGACCAGGAGGATTTACGAATTTGAGAGTTGGAGCATTATGTTTAAATATGCTGAATACCCTTTTTGAGGAAAGATTTAATTTTTATGATATCGATAAGATTACTCTTTATAAACACCTTGTAGATCAGGGAATATTGCCAAACAAGGGGGTAATTTATATCGGGCAGAGAAAAAATATCTGGGACTATGATTTTGCAAAAGATGAATATACCCAAACCCAAAAAACGAAACTTTTTAAAGAAAAAATAAAAGAAGACTATTTTTTTGATTTAGTGTATGATGAGGAATATTTTTGAAAAAAAATGCTCGCTATTACGTGAAATGGGAAACAGATCGCTATCACTACTGCTGAAGGGAAAGTAATCAATTTAGATATTGCAAAAGATTGTAATATTAAGCCAGAAAAATACATCAAGGCAAACTATTTTATTCAACCGATATTAGGAAAACAATGACAGTAAAACATAAGAGAGGACATACTATTTTGGGGATAGACCGAGGATCAAAATATATCTGAGTCGCATATACTAATAGTGATAATGAAGTTATCTTCCCTTTGGGATATATTTTGAATGATCAGATGGTGTATTTTTCTCTCTCTGATATTATTTATAAATATCAAATTAAAGAAATTGTGATCGGTCGACCAAGCAGACAAGAAAATATCCAAGAAAAGATTACTCAATTCATGACGAGTCTAAACAGTATCATTGAAGATCAACATATCAGTATTCATACTCAAGAGGAAGACTACTCCTCTGTCCAATCTGGTGAGATTTTATCAAAAACTGCACAATCGTTGGGCTTGGTAAATAATGATAATAATTACAGAAAAAATGCGGCACAAGATACCGTCAGTGCAATGGTTATTTTAGAGAGATGGAAAAGGAAATAATATTTTTAAAAATCAAGAGTGAAAGATAATATGTATATGCAGGTGTAACTCAATTGGCTAGAGTCACTGCCTTCCAAGCAGTTGGTTGCGAGTTCGAGTCTCGTCACCTGCTCCAGACGAAACTTTAGTGTCGTTCAGATGCTCAAACATAAGGTATAAACTAGAGAGATGAGGAGTTTGAAACTCTTCATTTTTTTTGTAGTAAATTTTTGACCCAAATAAAACTCACAATAAAAGCTTCTTTAATTCAACGGGTCATAAAACTCCCGTATAGATACAGGATCTTCTACTATATTCTTTACTCTCTCATAGAGTTTGATAAATTCTTGTTCATTCAAAACTTGATCTTGTAATTGGTTTGTAAGATTTCTTTTTTATTTTCCTAACTCTCGCATCAAGATTGCACTACTTTGTCCGACATTCAATGACTCTTTTATTCCTTGCATAGGGATATACACGATATCATCTACTAATTTTAGTGTTAGATCCATTACTCCATCTACTTCATTCCCTAAAATTAAAGCAATATTAGAAACTCCTCCCTCTCCATGATACGTATTATATGCATCAACTGCTATCGCATCAGCTGTAATTTCTCCAGCCAATATTGTAAAATCTTGTTTTTTTGCAGCAGTAATTGCATCTCTCGTATAATCAAATCTCTGTAATTTTACGGTTTTTTCTGCTCAAAGTGAAGTTTTTTTTACTTTTGACTGTTCATCTGGATGTGGGGTATATCCTACTAACCATACTTCCCGTCCCAAGGCATCAGCGGTTCTAATAATATTCCCACAATTATATGCAGATCTAATATTTTCTAAGATTACTACTTTTCTCATTATTTTTTATTATTCCAATAAAATTCCAATTTTTTTAATGCTTCCTGCGGGTCATAATGTTTATTTGCCCAATCTAAGAACAAAAAGATAACCACTAGATCTACCAAATTTTTTCTAATTTTTAGTACAAATTTTTTATAAATATTTCGTCCAAATCTTTCTACTTTTGGAATCACAACAAATCTATCGAAAAACACCTTCAGAATTACAACTAAAACAAAGGTCATTCCAACTAAAA
The DNA here is from genome assembly GCA_002746475.1 of candidate division SR1 bacterium. Taxonomy (GTDB): domain Bacteria; phylum Patescibacteriota; class Gracilibacteria; order Absconditabacterales; family Absconditicoccaceae; genus PDOX01. The sequence goes on along the minus strand of PDOX01000073.1, from coordinate 1,572 downwards.
ACACACTAGAAAAGACCCCTTCTCCAATATGTCCATATTTAGAGATCAATGTAATCATCGTCACTGATATTGCAATATCAATCCCCATAATCAGACGAGAAAAAAATTTAAATAATTTTGCACGATTGATTATCCATTGTTCTTGTTCTTTTTCTCGATTATGAATATCCGTCAATAACTTATGAATCCTAATTTTACATACCCCCTCATCACAATGTTCTTCTTGAATATTTCTTTTTAATTCAGTAATTTCTGCATTGATAACCCCATTATTAACCGATTCAAAAATATCATGCAATACTGATGAAGTCTGTAAAAAAGCCCAATTCAAATTATATGTATGTTCATTTGATGAAACGAGATCAAAATCATACAACAACTTATCAATATCATACAAAAAAGGATAATTCTCCAAACAAAAATCTGATTGTCTTGAAGTCTTTGGAAAACGATAAGCAAACTCTTTTGCTATTTCTTCTTTAAATTTTTTATGTGGAATAATTATATTTTTTTCAAAAAACATTTTTTTATTTATCTTATAAATCTATAACTTAGGTATAATACACATAATATATCTTATACTCAATAAAATGCTCTAAAATTTTTCTCTATCTGCTGGGCAAGTTGTTTCTCTGAAATCATTAATTGCTCTGCGATAAACTGATATACATACTGGATATATACGGGTTGGTTGGTCTTTCCTCTCACTTTTTGTGGAGAAAGATACGGTGCATCAGTTTCCATCAACAATCTCTCACGAGGGACAACAGCCAAACTATCTCTAATTTCCTGCGCCTTAGGATAACTTACATTCCCCGTAAATCCAATCCAAAGCTTAGGAAAGACCGTAAATAATTTCTTTATTTTTTCAGGACTATATCCCCAACAATGGAAATAGATCTTTAAATCAGGATATTCTTTCAAAATTTCAAGGGTCTCATCAAAGGCATCTCTGGAATGGATAACCACAGGAAGTTCTAATGCTCTCGCAAGATCTAGTTGTTGTTGGAAAAGATCTTTTTGTAATGTGAGATTTTCAGGGGTATTCACATAATGCAAATCTATACCACACTCTCCGATTGCAACAACCTCTTCACGATGTTCAAGTACTAAGGTTTTCAATTTCTGAAATTCCTCAATAATTATATGGGGTCAGGCAAGTGTTCCAGAATCTTTAGCCTCTCTTTCCCATACCTCCACCTCACAAGGATGCAAACCTAAAACAGAATAAATAGCACAATTTGGATTGGTATTTTCTTTTGCAATAGTCAGAGCATTTTCATTATAACTATGGTCAGCACCGATATTCACCAAAGCATTTCCTCAAATTTCCACAAAATTATCAATATACGCTTGATACCTATCAAATAATTTCTCACTATTCAAGTGAGTATGAGCATCAAAATATTTCATGACTTATATCTTAAATAAAAAAATTCTGTCATCAGTATAATAAAACAATATACAAAACCAAGCAATAAAATATTTTTTTGCTTTTTGAAAAAAACTGAGTATAATAGTAGCGTTATAAATTATTTTTATCTTTTTAGAGAAATACATTCATGGAAAACA
>PDOX01000068.1 GCA_002746475.1 candidate division SR1 bacterium | reverse complement strand
GTGTCATTTCTTTTCTTAATTTTCTTGCTTTTTCAATATTGTTAGGATTATAGGGGAAACCTTTTCAATCTCGAACTAATCCTCTTTCTTTGATAATTTTTTGATTAAGTTCTAATTTTCGTGTATTTAGACCCCATCCCCTTGCTTCGCAATGTATCCTGTCTTCCGACAAGGCAGGCTCTCATATAAGACCCCCCTTTCATTCCCCCCTCCAAGGGGGGACCGAAGTGGAAGGGCTCCCCTCGGAGGGGAGCTGCCCCGACTTGTCGGGGCTGAGGGGTCTGTTTTGTGAGGATGTTTTCATAGGGAGGTCTGTTTTTGATATCTGAGAATCTTTCCCAAGTCCCAAACTAAACACTTGAAATCCACCACTATCCGTCAAGATCAATCCTTTTTTGTCCCAATTTTCAAATTTATGAAGTCCTCCTGCTTTCTTGATCAGCTCATCTCATGGACGCAGATAGAGATGAAAGGTATTCGCAAGGATCAATCTAATTGGCTCTAAATCCTCTCCCAAAATCTTAGGATCTTGTAACATATCAAGTACTAACCCTTTAATCGTCGCCTTGGTTCCAACGGGCATAAAAATAGGAGTTTGCACGGTAGTTCCATTCAAGGTAATTTCTCCAACTCTTGCTTGTCCTTTTTGCTTCAAAATTTTGAAATTGAGTTTTCACATAATATATGGTAGTAATTGTAAAATATTTTTTTGTCATTCTGATATATAAAGACCCCTCCGTCCTGCGGACACCTCCCCTCCAAGGGGAGGTTTTTCTCCATATTTGCTTCTGCCCGTTCACCCGCTTTTGCGGGTCTAACTTGGGGGATACAGGGGAGGTCTGTTTGAGAATAAGGGGGTCACATTCAATAAAACAATCTCTTGAAAAGAGTCTTATAATATATAAGAATATAGAGAAAATTTGCAAATAGATTTTAATATACGCTAAACAAAAAAATCCTATGCTCGAAAAAACCAAATCACTCTTGTCAAAAAATTATGACCTAACAGCTCCTAGAGGAGTATTTCTTTCACTCTTTGATCACGATAAAAAATTGCTATGCTCTAATGGAGTACTTTTTACAGATAAATCTCTCGATGAAGTAGTCTCAGGATTGTATACTACCCTCACCAGTCAACATCCTACTACTCATTTTGTAGGGATAGATATTGTGTTAGATAGTCAGCAAGAAACTAATCCTCAACAAATCGCAAATATTAATACTCAAAAATATGGAATATATGTGTATTCTCAAGGGAGTGATACTTCGTGAGTTATTCTCCCAAATACCCAAAATATTAACGATATTAGTTCTGCTATTCAGGCAATCAAGCAAAAAACAAACATCGGAGGACAGGCTGAAATTTACACGTTTACGACAGAGAGAATTATTGTTGCTTTGTAGTATATAATTTTTTTATTTTCTGTTGAAATTGTTCCTTGAAATAGTATATTGGTTTCTGACTAAGGGGTTGGTAGTGTGCTAATGTTATCATAATCTCAATGTTATTCAGGAGGTAGTTGCTCTTCGGAGTTTGATACCATCCACCATTGAAAAATGGAGAATAGATACTAGCAGATACGGCTTCTTGGTTTTTCTTTTGTTTATTTTACTAATAATTTTGAAAAGAATGTGAGCATTCTTAGTAAATATATATCATGATATTTATCTCTTTTTTTCTCACACATTCCCATTACTTGTGTGAGAATATTGGGGGAATTGGGTAGACTCTTTTTTTCTTGTAAATCCAGTTTCACTATGAATATATTTTCAGATTGCAAGTATCTTGCTATTGATCTTTGTATTTAAGTGAGCAAAAAATACTCGTTTTGGACAAGCTATCCAGTTGTTAGTGGAGTCTGTATATGGAATGTTTGCTGACATCCTAGAGATGCCTCGTAAACATCGATCAAAAATCTATGTGACAACTTTGTTTTTTGTCGTGTTACTTGCAAATCTTTCTGGTTGGATTGTTGATATTGTGAGAGTGATATTTACAGATGTAGAATGGTTGTCTTCCGTGATTTTAGTACCTACAACAAGTCTGGAATTTAACGGAGCACTAGCTTTTGTGAGTATTATCCTCATGCTCAAAGCTCAAGTAGATACCTTATGAGGAGGGAAAACATTCTTAGAATATGTGCCATTGTTTGGGAAAAATATGATTACTATCGAAAGATGAAAGATGCCATTATTAATGTATATCCCCTTGGCGATACTTGTAAAGATCTTTGATATCGGACTATCATTATTTATCGGAGTATTGGATATCATTGGAGTAGGAGCAAAAATTATTTCGCTCTCAGCGAGACTCTATGGAAATATGATGTCAGGATGAGTGTTATTGACCATGTTGGTAGTAGGAATATGAGGAATGACAGAAAGTCTCCTAGGATATAACTTCCCCGTGATTGGACCTATTATCTTGTATCTTCAGTGAATCTTGGTAGCATGTATCCAAGCATTTGTATTCCCATTGTTGGTTGCAATATTCTTGAAGTTATCATTTACGACCGAAGAAGAATAGAAAATATAAAGATTATAGAAAAATATAAAAATTATTTATTTAATAAAAATATAGTATTATGGAATTGTATGTATGAGCAGGTTTAGCTGTTGGTTTAGCTGGAATTGGTGTAGCGATCGGTGA
>PDOX01000074.1 GCA_002746475.1 candidate division SR1 bacterium | reverse complement strand
TGCGGTTGACAATCAGTCTGCGGTGACCGTGCATGTGGTACAAGGAGAGAGAGAATTTGCAAAAGATAATAAATCATTAGGAATGTTCAACTTGGAAGGGATTCCTGCGATGAGAAGAGGACAAGCGCAAATTGAAGTGACGTTTGATATTGATGCGAATGGAATCATGAATGTTGCCGCAAAAGAAAAGACTACTGGAAAAGAACAAAAAGTAACGATCCAAGGAGCGACTAACCTTTCTGATGAAGAGATCGCAGCAGCAAAAGAAAACGCTGAAAAATTTGCAGAAGAAGACAAGAAAAAGAGAGAATTGGTTGAGTCTAAGAATAGACTAGAACAGCTTACCTACCAAATGGAAAACTTAAAAGAAGAAAACAAAGATAAACTTCCAGAAGAAGAAATGAAAACGATTGATAAACTCATCGCAGAAGCAAAATTATTAAAAGAAAAAGATGATGCGACAAAAGAAGAAATTGATAAAGAAATCGAAAGAATGACCCAAGAATTCCAGACGCTTTTGCAAAAATATCAAGCACAAACGCAAAACACTGGAGGAAACCCTGATGAAGAAATTGAAGACAAATCAGGAAATGATAAAGATGGAGAAGTTATTGAGGCAGAATAAGAAGAAAAAACAAGAAAAAACTACTACTCTTCATGGGGTGGTAGTTTTTTTCATTTTATTTTATAGATACTTCATCTCACCAATGTTTATTTTTGCGATATATTCAGAATAGAATACTCATTCATAACTATAAGATAATATTTCAAGTTCAACTTCTACTTTTTCTCATCATATTAGTTGTTCTTTTATTTTCTTGGTAATTTTTTCAGGATTTGCTATTTCTGTTTCAAAAAGTGGTACATCGAATGTCTCTCCTGTTGGAAGGATTTGGTTAACAACAATTTTTTTATGAGGACTAAAATAAAAATATGGTTCTCAACTATATGCTTCATCAATTTCATAACTAAGTATTCCCTTGATTTTTGTAGATCATGAAAGGATAAATGAAGACATATTCTCTTTTTTTGTTTTTTCAGTCATTATCAATCCTCAAATAGTATCTCAGATATTCATATTATCAAATTGGTATGTTGTATTATTCGCCTTGCTTTCCCCATCCCAACACACAATTTCCAAATCTGCTTCTGGAAGGCAATCTGCTTCTGGATCATAACATTGAGAGCCATCGGCTCTTTCAAACATTTTTACAAGGCAAATACTTCCATCTTTTTGGTACACTTTTGTTCGTCCGAAACGGTTTGATAATCCATATCAATATGCTTTCATCTCTTTCCAATTATTCTGCACAAAGTCATTTTTCTCTTGAGTAAATTCTTCTCTTCGGAGGTCTTTGAATTTCACTGAATACACTTGAGTATTTGGATTTTTGAATGTAATTTTTTTGTCATTTCCTAGATCTACTTCTTTTGATTGTGTTGTTTTGATTACTGGATTTTGATCTTTGAGAAGCGGATTCGTTAAGATTTCTTTCTCCAAGCGTTCTTTCGCTGTTCTTGGAGTTGCTGATGCTTCTTCAGTTGATTGTTTAAAATTTTCTGTTTCATCCCAACAAGAGATCTCTACATTAAAATCTGGAAAACAATCCAATCTTGGATCAGAACATTTAGATTTATCTGTTTTTTCATCTATTTGCACTGAAACTAAACACATGTTATTTTCTTTTTGATATATCATTTTTCGATTAAATTTACCAGAATATTCAGCTCTATATTCTTTTATTTCTTTCCAATTGTTCTTTAAAAAATAATTTGTATTTGGATTAAATTGCTCTTTTTGCATATCTTTTAGCTTCAAAGTATAATATCGATTCTGAGTTTCTTTAACAAGATCTTTCCCAGGTTCCAAATTTATTTTTTTAAATGGTTCTATTGTAGTAATTGGTTTTTTATATTTAAAAAGAGGATTACTTAAAATTTCTTTCTCTAAAAGTTTTTCTATTTTTACTTTTAATTTTTTCTCTTTTTCAAAATTTCTATTTGCAAATGTTTCAAACGCTACCCTATCTTTTATATCTTTTCTATCCCAACAATTTATCTCCAATCATCAATTTTTGTTATTTATACTTTGCACTCTTATTAAACAATAAACATCTCCTTTTTGATAAATCCTCTGCCAAGAAGGAACTCCTGAAGCATCCCAAGAAAAATTTTGTATTTCTTTTCGATTATTTTGTATAAAAAGATTATCATTTCTTTGAAGCTTATCTAAATCAATATTTTTTGCAGAAATATTATAACTATTTTCTATAGTTGCATATTCTTTTCTCATTAGATTCGCTGAACCTTTTTCTATTTCAGAAAACTTAAATCCAAGTTCTTTCAAATCTTTCATAATCTCATTTTCTAAAACTTCTTTTGGATCGCTTTGTTCAGTAGTTCTTGTTCGTTTTTCTTCTTCTCTTACATCTTTTAACGCTTCCAAATTGATACTAAATCACGGCAAAACCATTTCATTATAAGTGAATTTTTTGCCAATCACTCCTCGGAATGCGAGCTTTCCATCAAGGGAAATTTGCAAATTGTAGGCTCATGGTTCACAACATCTATCATGAATAATTTCATCAAAATCAGTATCGTAAATCTTTCAATCTAAATAAAATTGAATTTTTGACCCCTTGTTCTTTTGGAAGAAATAGAAAATTTTCCCATCAAGATTAT
>PDOX01000054.1 GCA_002746475.1 candidate division SR1 bacterium | reverse complement strand
CAGTTCAGAGGTCTGTCTAACAATGTCAGTTGTTGTCCCTGCAATATTGGTCACAATCGCTCTATATTGCTTGATTAATCTATTAAATAGGGTAGATTTCCCAACATTTGTTGCCCCTACAAGTCCGATACTTAACATAATACTTTATTTTTTTTATCTATCCAAAATATAACAAAATAGAGTATATGGATTCACTTTGTTTTATCAATAGATAGCTTTTAGAATATAAATAGTGTTGATTGCAATAGTATGAAAAAAAGTCGTAAAAAATTTGCATTTGTTAAAAATTTTAGTATACTAAGACATGTAATAATATTTTATTTAATTATTTAAGGTATATAAAATGAAAAACATTATGAAAAAAATGAGTTTAGGATTCTTGGGTCTTTTTGGATTCTTAGCTATTGGATTTGGAACGTTAGGTATTTCTTCTCAAGCAGATGCTCAGGTTGACTGAGGTTGGAGTTCTCCTGATACGAGTTATAACCCTGATGTTATTGGTTCAAAATCTATGCAAAAGGATAGCTTGATTACAACTGTTAAAAGTTTTGTTAACTGGGTATTGAGAATTCTTGGTCTTATTGCTCTTATGGTTTTACTTTGGGGAGGATTCCAAATGTTGACTGCTGCAGGAGATGAAAACAAATACAAACAAGGCTTTACTATTTTGAAACAAGCTGGAATTGGACTTGCTTTCATTGCTTTAGCTTGGTTAATGGTTAGTCTTATCTTTTGGTTGTTAGGTCTTATTACTGGTAGTGGAGGAGGACAAGGATAATCTCTTTCTTAAAATAGTTATTTGATAGTATAATATAGATTTAAAGTGGAGAGAATCATAATTCTTCTCTCCCTTTTGCTTTTACATAGTTTATAATTATAGAAGTATTATTATGAAGGTATTAAAAAAAATTATGTTGCAAGGGGTATTTTTCTTGCCATTAGTGGTATTTATAAGTAATACATATGCTATTAAAGGAGGATTTGGTGATACTGAATGGGTTGGTAAGGATAAATGAGGTGTTGAGGTTTGAGTTTATGGTACCAATAATGCTGCTGAAACAAAAAATTCTCTTGTGGATACAATTAAAAATTTTGTTAATTGGACATTAAGGATTTTAGCACTTATAACATTATTAATCTTATTATGGGGAGGATTTCAGATGTTACTTGCAGCGGGAGATGAAGGAAAATTTAAACAAGGATTTACTATTCTGAAACAAGCTGCTGTTGCTTTAGCTTTTATTGGCCTGTCATGGTTATTGGTAAGTTTTATATTTTGGCTTATTTCTACTGTTGCAGTAACAAAATCTTCATAAATATTTTTGCTATTGAAATTATTAATTATTTTAAAAAAAACTCTGTCATTTTATAATGACAGAGCTTTTTTTTAATGAGAGAAAAAATAATTAAATAAATCCATCTTTTTCAATAGCATCTATTTTTTTATTGTCAAAAGTTCTTGTCTTTTCTTTGATAATGACTTCTCATTCTTTTGATTTTTCTTTTGTTTCTTTTAAGAGAATATCTATCTTGTTATGTCTATCGAAATTATTTTGATATTTTTTATTGGTATCAAAAAAATTATTCCTAATAATTTTAGAAAGGAATCCGATAAGTCCTAACTCTGAAACTTTGAAGAAAGCGATAACAACGAAAATCAAAAATACGAATATAGCAAGAAGTATTCCAGCAAACTTTGCACCCTCTTTTGCAAGAGCATTAAACGTCACAAGAGAGACCCCAACCCCTATTGCAAGGAGGAAGAGTTGTAAAATTCAAATATTTAGTGGTCAAATATTGAAATTCATCCCAGCTAATAATCCTTTTTTGATATTTTTAGGATAAAGAACTTTCATCTTTTACTGATGTTATAACATAAAAATTATTCTTCATATTCTGAGAATCTTGTATCACTATATTTATTATCACTGTGATAACGATATTTTGATATGAAATTTATGTCTAAAAACAAGATAAACATTAATATCCCATGAATAACAATCCAAAGAGGGATCCTCATGACAAATGATCTTAATTCTTCATTTTCAGGGATATGTTGGAGAATCCATCAGCTATCACTAATATTTCCTCATAAAAGAATAACAACAAGAGAAAGAACAATTCATATCACACAGAGTGGAGTAGTGAGGAGCAAAAGTCCTTTCTTTTTCATCTCATCAAAACGTAAAGTGAGAGAAAATTGTGCAAATTTATACCATATTACCATGAGACCAAGATAACTAGCTATCATCAATGTGATTTTCCCATCACTTAAAAATTTTGCTACTTCTGTTGCACCAAATCACAAAATATTAAGGTTATTAGCTTGGATTTGACTAACTTCAAAATCAATAACTAATCCTAATGCAATAACGATCATCGTGATAATATAATTTCCAATAATCATTTTCAGAACTTTATCAAACCCCATCATTCCTATCACTATACTGAAACTCCCGATAAAGAAGACAATAATGTATAATCGGCTCGTTGCTGTCATAATATGAGAAATAAATCACAAATAAAATGAAGAAAAATATATATTGCAATATACTGACAAATATATATATTGATATAAGTATTTCAATCTCTTTTATATAACTTTTTATATAATTTCTTATATATGATGAATATACTTCAAACAAAAGATAAAAAGATAATCAAAAATCAAAAAAAAGGATTTACATTGATAGAAATTATTTTGGTCGTTGTTCTCATTTGAATTTGTCTAGGATCAATTATTTACTATATTCAAAGTGTCCTTAATCAAGTACAATATGCAAATCAAAAATTGATTGCAATAAACTTAGCAAAAGAAGGAATAGAATCTATGTATTATGCAAGAAATACAAGAGTGCTAGAACATCCATGAGTAGACTTAACGATAGAAAATGGTAAGACATGAAAAGAATATACTGCAACTTCTGAGAGAAGTAAATGTTGGCTTGCGTTAGATTCAGAAAAATGTCTAGAAGAGCATTCAATTCTTGATAGTGGAAAATATAGTATTATTTCCACAGAAAAAAAACAAGATGGAAAAAATGCAAAAATTGCTGTTTCTTTTCAGGAAAATACTGATTGGGATTTTTCTAATGGAATATTTACAGAGAATAACAAAAAATATGCGCTCTATCTTTCTGGAACCCAATGGACAACTCTTTCAGGTGGTAAAACAGATAATCTTACTAGGTATGGAAGATTTTTCAGAAAAATAGAAGGGAAATGAATTTATAGGAAAGGACCTAATGGAACTGATACTAAGTTATCATGTAGTGGAAAATATGATACAACTCCTGACTGTTGAAATAATTCACCAAAAGAATTCCGTTTCTGTTCTATCGTAACCTATGTTCCAGTAGGAGAGAAACCTTTGGAAGTAAAATTCTGTGCTTTGATGACTAATTTCTTCCCAAATGTAAATCAAGAAGGGTAAAATTAAAAAAATAAATAAAGTATAGACTTGAAATATAAATTTGAGATATAGATTAAAATATAATCTGTATAAAAGATATCAGAGATACTCTAATTGAGTTATGTAATTTTAACTACTCAATACTGAACTAACGACAATACTATTGTTCACCACTTCATGTTCCACATTGTTTAATAATTTTTTTGTCCCAGCAGGAGTAAGCGTATCAAGTGTTTCAAGATGATGCATAGGAGAAGCACCTTGCTTAGAAATATCTTCTGAAATGTTAACGTCTTTAATTTTTTCTAGATAGTGTACAATTGCAGAAAATTTTTGCGAAAATTGCTTTTCATCGTGTATTTGTAATTTTGCTAGATTTTGTAAATATTTCAATGTTGTAGTGTCTATCATATCGCTCATAATACTTGCTTTATATCAATAAAATATGCTATTTCACACGTAAAGTAATATCTCATTCTAATGGAATTCTATTTTCATATTCTATATTCACCTTGATTTTATATTCACCGGTTGAATAATAGATTTTTTTTGTTTCAATACATTCTCTTCCTCTACATTCATAGCTATTTTTCCCATCACCGAAATCCCATTGAATTTTAGTAGGTAATCCATCTGCTTCCAACGAAAATTTTACAATATCACCAACCTCTGCAACTTGCCCAGGATGTGAATCAATATGAATTTTCAGAGAATCCAAAGGTTGTTTTACTAAAATCATTGTTCCTTCTCCGATAAGATATTCCCTCCCTTTTCTTGTTTTTATTTTTAGTGTAGGGTAATATTCTCAGCTATTTTTCTTCACATCATAATAATAGACATGTTCGATTACTGATTCAGAAATATTTTTCTTTATTTTTCCATCACCGAAATCCCAGCTAAAATAGACAATCTCATCTTCTGGATCATTGATTTTACTCGCTGACGCATCAAACCTCACGGTAAATGGAGACGTCCCAACAGTGTCAGGAGTGATATTCATTTTCCCAACTACTCATTCTCTTGTTATTTTTATTATGAGAGTCTTTTCAAGGATCTCAGTATTGTCATCTTTTTTTGCAAGTAACGAAATGGTATGTGTCTTTGGAGTATTGATTTCTACATCAATCTTATTATCAGCAAAGACAAGGGGTTGATCTCATTTCTTAGCAGTGAGATGATAGCCTTTTGATTCTAAATATTTTCTATCTACCTGTATTTGTACGACACTTGGAATCTCTGTTAATTCAATAGCGTAGTTGTTGTCTCAATTTTTTTGTACCGTTGAAGCACTAAAAACGTCTTCTGTATAAGATTTACTAAATACTTTAAACTCAAAATCTGCTATACTATTATTTTGAATTTCAATAGCGTTACTAAGAATTTCTCCTTGTTTTCCATCCTGAGTGACAAAAATAGTTTTGATATAGTATGTTCCTGGATTATCAAAAGTATATGAGAAAGTATTCATTGTGCTTTCCTCTTTTTTTATACTATTTTTATCCTTATCAAGTACTTGAAATAAATATTTAGTAATCGTTTTAGTATTTTCAAAAAAGTTTACAGAGAAAACATAGGAATTATTTCATAAATTTCTGTCTTCAATATCTCCAACAGGGATATCAGCTTGTTCAATTCTGATAGGAAAAGTATAGAGGTGATCCCCCAGAGAAGGAATTCTGATAGCAACCGTATATACCCCCGCAACAGTATATCTATAACTGATATTGGTTTCGTTTTCTCTATCAATTTTCCCGTCTCCGTCCAAGTCCCACGTGATGGTATAGTCACTAATTCATAAGTTTCTAAACAGTTCGCTTGCATCAAAATTAACCGTATCTCCAGCGATTCCTCACAAAATTTCATTGTCTTTCCCAGGATTGAGAGTTTTCCCTTTTTTGCCGGTCATTGTTATGATTCCATCGAGTGTGATATTCCCTACATTGATACTATGATATTGTTGTTCAGAAGTTTGTGCATCCAGATATCATACGACAACTTCCAGTGGATATCCTTTTTCTACCATATTACGATAGAAACAGATACCATTGAAATATTCACTCTGTGGTGTGATTGACAATTCTTGTCCATTTCCACACAAAAGTTTGATAGTATTCACCTTCCCTTTTATCTTAGGCAAGACTTGTTTTGTTAATAACGAACTGTTTAATCAAAATTTCAGTTGCATTGGTCCAACCAGTGGAGCTTTTATCTCTCAAATATAGGTATTTTTTTTCTTCGTTACAATATACGGTCTCACAAGATTGCTATTCCCCAAAATATCATCAGGACTGATAGCATTTACTTTTTCCATAACCATATATCATAATACCACTCCTCCTCACAAAAAAGATATTCCCAGCAGCATTCAAAAAATAAATCATATTTTAGATCTTCTTTTGCTATTAAATAATCTATAAATATTCATCACAAAGAGAATAAACCCAACAATACTAATAATACCAAAAAATACGGTAGTGAACGTTTGCAAAAGTCTCTTTACATCTGCAGGTTCAAGTCCAATATTTTTTAATTGGGCAGGATGAGTAATCATATAGTAAAACAAGAAGGCAACGCCTCACAACATCAACAAGAAAATACCACCACATCAAATCAAAATAGTGTTGAAATTGAAAGATCTGTTTTTACTTGCATCTTCTTTGACATCAACCTTGTTGACATGGATTTTTTGTTCTTCTGCTGGTTTGGAAGAAGCCTCTGTAGCGTTCTCTGTATTTGTGCTGTCTTTAGAACCTTGCATAGTAGGATCAACGCCCATTTGTATCAGTGTCTGCTTGTTTTTGCTATAAATTTCTTTCAACTCAAGAAGTTTGTTTTTAATTTGTTGTTTTTGTTCTAAACTCAATCCATCATCCGAAAAAAGCGCTTTTAATTTTTTGAAATTTTCTTCTATTTCTCTTTGTTGATCAAGCAAATGTTGTTGGGTAGTAATATCTCATTTGAAAAATGGATCAGTCATAATAATATAACAATAAGTAAAAATAAAATAGTGTGGACTAATGTATAATAACGCTACTTTATATTCCAAGATAATAGTAGTCTACTGATTTATACTATGATTACAATATTATTTTCTGAATTATTTTTAATTATTAATATTATCGATAGTATGTTTTTGTAACTCAAAATTTTCAATAGAAAAAGTATGAAGAATTGGGTACCAAACTTCTTTCAAACCAACAATCGGAGATAATGCATCAGTAAATAACGTAGTATAATATTCTTCTCATACTCTTGCAGGAATACCATATATTCATGTATACGAAAAATCACTAATTATATATTGTAAGAACTTGGTAATTTCACGGTGATGTTCAGTATCAGGACTTGCAATAAATCACCATATTCTAACAGGATAACTCTTCTGATATGCAGGGAATACAGCGAGTTGTGGAATATTGTCTGACTTTAAATGCTTAAAAATATGCTTATCACTATACCATCACAAAACCACATCCACGATATCATAAGCCAAAAGACAATGATTGACATATTTTTTGCACAAAACATTTTTCTTGGTAAGTGATGTAGCAATGTTATGAGTATAGATATTATTTTTTTCTCCGTTTTTTAATGCTAGTAATTTTTTGATCTCTTTCAAAAGAGTAGGGGCATGTTGTATCTGCACTTGTCCGAGTAAGACACTCACAATATCATTGGAAAATTTTGCAAAAATACTGCGATATTTACTAGGAGATCATATATTCTGATAATTGAGCAAGGTGGAAAGTTGGACATCAGGGACAACACTTTCTTTTCTTATCCGTCCAATAGCAGGATCTAATAAAAATGGAAAGAATTTTTTTTCTTGGAAGAGAGAAACTACAAAAGGGATGAGATAATTATCTATATTTTCTCAGAATGTTATTGTTGATAATGCTCAATCATCAATATTATCAATTCGTTCCCTAGGAACGAGAAATAAATCAATATTCCCAAATTTTTTTCACTGAATCATTGTACGATAAGAAGATATCTGAGCAATAGGGAGATATTTTATTGTGAGTTGATATTTTTTTTGTAAAAGTTTTGCGAGATGGTCAAAATTTTTAGTATAAAAAAAATCGGGCAAAGCAACGGTCAAGGAATCATAGTGTATATTTTTTTCAGTTTCAATAATCTGTTTCTCGTGTTGTGCATTGAGGATTTGTTCTCTTTTTTGATCAACAATTTCAGGAGAAGATGGAGAAGGAGAGGAGAGCGTTCATTTTAGAAAAAAATACACTAATATTCAAAAACCTGTGATTCATAATCATATAATGAGAAATCCTTTTTTCATAATAAATATTTAATAGAATTGAAGAACAGGATAAGCAATATCCATAAAAATGATAGAGAGCACAAAACATGTTAGTTTTATTTTTTCTTTGGATTTTCTGGAAAAAGTGTTTTTTTGAAATCTGGACTGAGAATATCATGAGTAGTTTTTTCTACCTCTAACTCAGTAGTATAGTTTTTTGTCGCTCCTTCCCCATAAATTTTAAATTTTTTATCTCAGATATTTTCATCTCCAAAATTTAATACATATTCCAAAAGTGGAAACTTTTTCCCATCCTCATCTTTGAAACTACTATCTAGCCAGAGATAAAGCATTCCATCTTGTTTTAGCATCTTTAACCCTGAATTTGCAAACCATCCATTAGTAATATTATTCACATCTGCTAATGTATTTACATTAAGATCTACTCAATCTGAATTAGTCTTTTCAGGGAGTTTAAAATCACTAACAATCTCGATATTCTTTTTATTTACTACGGTAATACTATCCTCAAATCATTTACTTTCATCAGTGGATAGAGCAATAACAGCGACCTTATTATAATCTAGTTTACTTCATTTCTCAATATTATTTTGGTTTGTATTTCAGTCATTAGTGTATCAATAAAGATAATTAATGTTATTATCAGCAATTTTATTGGTTCTTGCACGTACTTCCCATTTAGTAGTATGGAGTCTATGTTTATTCCCAAAAAGTGTAGAAAAATCATCTTGAGAAAGAGTCCCTGTTCAGATAAAACCAGCTCTTTTGTATTTACTCGCAAGTAATCCCTGTTCTACACTAGAAACAGCACCATAATATGCATTATAATAATCTTGCATACTATCCATCTGGTGCAAAAATGGCATAAAACTTGCCATCATATTGATAGTTATTCAAATGATAGCTCATAGAAAAACAAGTACAGATAATAATAACATAAATAAATCATATATAATATAAAACTACATACTAAATAAATACTATAGAAAAACATAATCAGATGAGCGTTTATAGATTAGGAGCTCAACAATATCCACAATACTCAACAGACGGATCAATCATTTTTCAACATTCCTTGCACTTTTTTTTCATCAAAATTCCACATTGAGTACAATAATCATAAGTATTATTTTGTATCTTTTCGCATTTTGGACAAGTAATGATAGTATAATATTCTTCAATATATTCAGGGTATGAGGGTCTAATAATCAAATAAATAATGAGTCCTAATGGTCATCATAAGGTTGCAATGATGATACATAGTATTTGCATCCAAATCATATCAGTTCTTTTACTAATATTTCTAGCAACTCAGATAATAATTAAGATCCAGAGAAGTGTCATAATGAGAATAAGTATTCCCCCAAATTTCTCTATTCAATGTCATATTCACCCAATATTTGCCATATCAGCAAACATATCAATAATATTCATAGTACTAATCTAAAAAATAAAAATAATTTAATTAATAGTATAAAAGCAAATAATACAATACAAAAATTCCGTATAGTATAAGGGGAAATTAAACAAGTTTTTTACTTAAAACTTTTACTGAATTTCAGAATTTTTTCAAGCTATTTATCATATATTGGATTTTTGTTGGATTTGTTGCAAGAATAGTAAGATGCATAATTTTAAATTTTGTTTTTTCTCTTTCTTTTTTTTCTACCTTGAATGTTTCTATTTCCATATTCAACCCAGAAATAATACTGAAAATCTCTATAATATTGATATTAGTATCAATTTGAAATGAAATATTAAGTAAATAACTATTTTCAGATTCATTTCACCAATGAGCCTCCAAAAGCTTATCAAAGTGTATGGTTTGCATTGCAATACATCAAGTTTTATGAATTTTGATACCATGTCTATCAACTTTTGCAATAATTTTTTCTGAATGTTGAGGATTACATTCTGGACAGAGAGAAAAATTAGCCATTCTATGATCATCAATGATAATATCTTGGTATTGATATTGAGACTTGTTTTTTTGTTTCTTTTTCTCTCATTTGTCAGGGGTAGTATCTTTTATACTATTAGGGTATACAGACTTAATAAGATGAGTAATACTTGTTTTCTTGTCTATAATATCTAATAATTTATTTTCAAGATCTTTGTGGGTATAATATTGGGATAACTGATCTTCTTTGCTATATAACGAAGGAAGTTTCAATTTTTCAAGTTGTTTATTTACTGTTTGCTTTGCTGTTTCAATAAGATAGGTCCTTTCATTCTGTCTCAGATATCTTGTGATTTTTGCTTTTGAACTTGGTGAATGGACAAACTCCATCCAATGTTTCGTAGCAGTATACTTGTTTCTAAATGTTTTGATATCAACAATATCTCATGTCTTAGGGATATAATTTATAGGAACAATAGATCAATTTACGATAGCATGTTTAAATCTTAGTCCAATATCAGTATGGACAGCAAAAGCAAAGTCTAAAACAGTTCCTCATCTTGAAATTTCAATAATATCTCCTTTGGGGGTATAAAGAAATGTTGATTTATTTAAAATATCTACATTAAGTTTCTTTTTAAATTCTTCTCTTTTTTCTGATGCTCATTCTTCTCTTTCAGTATATTCTTTTACAAGATTTTGGAGGTTTTTTATCCATTCAGATTGTTTTTTGTTCACAGCAATAGGTCCATTCTTGTCACTATATGCAAAATGTGCAGCAACTCAAAATTCTGCTACATTATCCATTTCTTTTGTCCTTATTTGGATTTCTGTCGGAAGACGAAACATCCCCATGACCGTAGTATGAATACTTTTGTATCCATTAAATTTTGGGATAGCAATATAATCTTTTATTTTATTGATCAAAGGAGTATAATGTTTATGCATAATTCATAGAACTGAATAACAATCAGAAATATTTTTTGTAATAACTCTAAATGCTAAAAGATCCATTACCTTATTGAAATCCCAGCTCTGGTACTTTTTTGTCATCTTTTCGTAGACCCTATATGGACTTTTTAATCTTCATTTTACAGTAAAATCAGTGATTCATTCTTTTTCAAGAAGTTTTGTCAAAATAGCAACTCATTTTTCTGAGTCTTTTTTACTTGAGGGGACATGTTTTTCAAAATATTGAAAAACTTTCTCAAAACTTTCAGGATCCAATATTTTGAAACATAAATTTTCTAAGACCGTTTGATATTGGTATAGTCCAAGTCTTTTGCAGACAGGGACATAAATTTTCATAGTTTCTAATGCAATCTTTTCTTGTTTTTCAATCTTAGGATGATATACAAGTGTTTGCATATTATGGATACGATCTGCAATTTTTATTAAAATTACTCTCAAATCTTGTGCCATAGCAAGAAATGTTTTTTTTATTGTTTCTAGTTGAGTATCCTCTCATTTATATTTTACTTTTTTGATTTTTACAAGTCACTGACAAAGAGTAGCAACTTCTTCTCAGAAAAGACCACTAATATCATCATAGTTATATTCAGTATCTTCAATTACATCATGTAAGATTGCTGTTTGGACAGATGCAACATCAGGTTTTAAATCCATCAAAATATCAGCAACTTGAATAGGATGAGTAATATATGCTTCTCATGAATGTCTATAAATTCCATCATGAGCATGTCTAGTAAAATCATAAGTTCTCTGGATAATTTCCGAATAATCTTTTTGAGAATAACTATTGAGTTTTTTTATAATACGATCAACAATAAACTGAGGATTTTCATCCATGAGAGGTTCATATTTAGAAAAATGTAATATTTTCTTAAAATCCATAAACAGTTATGTTATAATATTAGAGTTTATACTATTGTTCTTTATCTTTTAGATACCCTTCTATATCGATAGAGTGTATACAACAGTACAGCAAATCATAGAACAAGAAGGATATTCCCTGTTGTTCATGTTTTGGGAACAGCAACAATATCTTTTTGTTGAGCATTTACTCCACTCACAACAAAAGTATATCTGATATCATTTCCTCCTCAACTTGGAATAAATCTTACGACATATGTTCCATTATCCAATACATGTAATGTAGTAGATTTTTTGAAAGTATCTATAGTAGAAATAAGTTTAAACATATTTGATTGTTCTGTCCAGAGAAACATATCCACTTGATTACTTCAACTTGTGACATCCCATGATAGATTTACAGTTTTGTCAGAAACAGTATGATGAATATTACTAATACCAACAGTATTTCCATCAGCCAATACTCATCAAAAAGAACTAATAAAAGTCAATCCTGAGATGAGTAAGATTAAAAGAGATCTGTTTTTCTTAGACATTAAAAAGAAAAGTTAAATAAATAAAAAGAATGATGTGATATTTTTGTTATTATATTGTTTAGTTAGATTTTCTCATAGCTTTATACAATACAAAACCAAGAATTGCAATAATAAATATAACTAACATATTTTCTTTTGCTCCAGTTTTTGGTACTACAGTAATTGCTGGTTTTTTAGGTTCTGGTGTAGGTTTTGCAACTGGTTCTTGTTTCTCTACAGAAGGAGTAAAATTTAAATCATATACTTTTTCTTGTCCTCAATTATCTGGTTTAATAAGTACATTAGTACTATGTGCACCATCATATTGGAACACATATTTTTGATCCATCATATCAGCTGTTCCTAGTTTTTCCCATTTTACATCATCGTCATTAGTGGCATCTTCGTTTAATAAAAAGAATTCTAAAGTATTACTTCCATCAATAGCAGTCCAAGTTAGAGTAATAGTTTTCCCATCAACAGTATGACTTACATTTGCAAGTTCCATATCAGCTCCTGCTGCATTATGGACAAGTTCTTTTTCAGTTTTTTTAGCTTCTTCAACTTTTGTAATACATTCATCACCTAAACCATAAATTTGGTATTTTAAGTTAAAACAAAATTCTTTTGATACTACTCCTGGCATATCTGAGATATCTTTTGGAACGATATAAGTATAATATATAGATTCCGTATCTAGAGCATGCTCTGTTGTATCAAGTGTGAAACTTAACGTTGTATCAGTTCCAGTATACACAACTTTTTTGGTTTGCAATGTCCCAAATAAACTTGAATCATTGTTGAGTATTTCTTCTACAGTATGTGGTCAATATAATACTTCATAATTTGTTATCGTATCATTCGCCTCATTTTTTAGAATAGGAGATTGAAAAGTAATCCCATTTTTTGAGATAGTTTTTACTTCAACATTATTTCAGTCTTTATATCAAAACAAGTCAGTACTTCATCCAAGGAGCTGATTAGCATAGTTTGTAATATTTGACTCTTGTGCATAAGAAAAAATTGTTACAGTAGAAAGAACAACAAGGAGTCAAGCAATAACTTTTTTCATCTAATTCATAATAATGATATAAAACATCATAAAATAATAACTAGAATATAGTATTCATTGTTTAAAATGCAACATTTTTTTGACATTTTTTTAACATTTTCTTGATAAAAAACACCATTTTTACAAAAAAAATATATAATATGCTATATATGTGTTATCAGTAGCATCTTTTTTATACAAAAAATTATGTTTATCCGCGATTTTTTTATTACGAATATTTTTTTTGCTAATGGTTAGTATTCTTTTCATCAAAATCAATATTCAAATCCTCTTTACTCAGTTTAATACTGATGTCATAATCTTTCATCGTCGTATCATCAGAAAAGTTTGCTTGAAATTCAAGATATTTTCATGCCAACAGAGAAGGGAGCCAATACTTGTCATCTTCCCACATCTGCTCATACGGAATCTCATCAATGTTCCACCATTGAGGAAGCATTTCCTCTGTCTCTACAAAACCATCACCAATATATTTCCCGACATAAACAATCCCATCATAGTTTTGCTCTGGAGTATGCAACCAATTAAATTTTAGTATCGCCCTAAGTTCCAGATCATTTTTTTGCATCAGGATTCCTGATTCTTCTTGTAATTCTCTAATCGCAGCTTGTCTAATCGTTTCTCCATATTCTATTTTCCCTCAAAATCCATTCCAATATCCTTTACCAAGTCCATATTTTTTCTTTCACAACAAAATTTGCCCCTTATCATTAAATAACAAGACCAAAGTACGTGGTTTATTTTTATTGTTCATGGTGGGTATAAGTTTTGTTATAAAAAAAGACCTCCCCCTTCTGTAAAAAATCCTCTCTACCTCTCCTTTAGCAAAGGAGAGTACTCCCTTTTTTACTTCCCCCTTTGCTAAAGGGGGATTGAGGGGGATTCTTTCAAA
>PDOX01000072.1 GCA_002746475.1 candidate division SR1 bacterium | reverse complement strand
ATCTGAATATCTAATAATTGTCTCAATAGCAGCAATAACAGATTCTCTTGTACTATTTATAAATTTTTCTTCTGAATCAAATTTACAAACTTTATCATATATTTCTTTTATACGCTGTTCCTTTCCCATAACAAAATATTTCCTTCTAAAAACTCTTCGCGAATCTCAGATCTCCATTGGTGAAATATCTAATATCCTTGATTCCATTTCTAATAGCAACAAGTCTACTAATTCCAAGTCCAAACGCGAATCCATTTCGTTGATTAGGATCAAGTCCTGCTGTTTTCAAAACATTAGGATGTACCATTCCTGCACCAAGCAATTCAATCCAGTTTGACATCGTTTTCTCTCCGGTTTTTGGGTCTTTGATTTCATATCTCGCATCAATTTCAAATCACGGCTCTACAAATGGGAAATATGCTGGTCTCATTCTGGTTTCTACTTTTCATTTCAAGATAGAACTAATCAATTTGTCCATCATCCCTTTGAAATGAGCAATACTAATATTTTTATCAATATATAATCCTTCAATCTGATAAAACATCACATCATGCGTAGCATCCATATCATCAAATCTATAACATCTCCCAGGAACCACAACTTTCAATGGAGTCCCATGTTTCTGGATCAAATAATTTTGCAATGATGAAGTATGCGTTCTCAAGATTACATTTTCTCCACTTGGGTCTTTTTCTTTCAAATAGATGGTGTCGTGCATCTCAGTAGCTGGATGCGAAAGAGGTATATTTACCGACTCAAAATTCTCAAACTTACTCACGACTTCTGTCCCATATTCAACGATAAATCCCATATTTTTGCAGATTTCCTCCATTTCTCTTCTGGTTTCTGCTAATAGGGAAAAATGTCCTTTTTCAATAGTATTTCCAGAGAGTGAAAGATCTACAATATCTTTTTTTAACTCTGCATCTATTTTTGCTTTGTTTAGTGCATCCTGTTTAACTTGAAATGCTGTCCCTAATTTCTGTTTCGCCTCTGAGAGTTGTCCTCCCACAGTTTTTTTCTCCTCAGGAGAGAGCGTTTTTAACATTTTAAACTGTTCTGCTAACAATCCTTTTTTTCCTAAATATTTTTGAAAAAATACTTCTACAGCTTCCAAACTCTGTATTTGTTCTAATTCTTGTAAAATTTCTTCAATATTGATAGTGTCCATTATACCTCAAAAGTAACAAATAAATAATACTCATATTAAACCCCATAAAAATAGCTATTCCCACGAGAAAAGCAAGAGAAAAGCAAAAGAAGAAAAAATTAAAAGAGAAAAAATAACCAGAAATTTGCATAATATCATATTTTTTATATACTATCATATATAGCATATTTTATATAGTACAAAATATTATAACAATGAAAAAATACATATATTTAGTAATAATATTCATAAGTATCTTTTTCTCTACAATAACATATTGATATGAATTAAAAGAAGTTGTTGTCCATGGGAAAAATAAAAACACAATAAAAACAGCAACATTATCAGCCCCGAAAGCACCAAAAACTGATATGAAAATAGGAGATAAAATCAAGAACGTTCATAAAAGAGAACAAGCAAGGAAAGAAGCTGAAAAGAAAGCAAAAGAGGAAGCTGAAATACGCCAAAGAGAAATGGGAATAGAAATATGATGTCTATGAGGGAAAGGGAAATGCGGAATAAATATATACAAAGTCTTATGAATCAGAAAAAGTAATCAAAATATCACTGTAGAAACCTTCGTAGAAGATATTGTCCTCTCTGCAACAAAGTTTTTTGGAGTACTATTATCTATTGTAGTATTCTTCTCCGGATTCTTATATATTCTATCAGCCGCAAAAGGAGCTGAAAGTTTACAAAGCAAAGCAAAAAACTGAATAATAGGATGAATAGTTGGACTACTCCTCGTATCAGGATGATTTGCTTTTGTCAGATTTATCCAATTTTTAGCACAAGGAGGATCTTAATTTTTCTCTAATATTCCAAAAAGATATTTTTAATATCCATTACCAATCTCTATAACTCGGACATAGTTGATCAATATGAATATGAGAAAATCCTTTATGGTGTATTCATTCAATAATCACTTCTTTCATCTTTGCTAAATCCTTACTTGAAACAGAAATATTGTATCAACAACCCACAGTTTCTGCAAGTTGAACAGGATAGATAGGTGCAACATGCGTTCCCTCTGGTTCAGAATGTGTCTTTTGATGCAAAGGAGTTGTCGGAGAGGTTTGCCCTGTTGTCAAAGCATAATTTTCATTATCTGCAACAATATAGGTCAAGTCAATATCTCTCCTACATGCATGAATAAAATGAGCTAACCCTATCCCATACGCATCTCCATCTCAAGCATAAACTAATACGTTTAACTTAGGATTTGCTAGCTTTGCACCTATTGCAAAAGGAATCGCCCTTCCATGTAAAGCTTCTACTGAATATCATGGAATATATTGTGCCATTTTTCCACTGCATCAAATACCACTCACGACGAGAATATCTTTTGACAAAATATTCAACTCCTTGATAGCAGCATTAATCGCAAAATGAATAGCAAAATTTCCACATCATGGACATCGTTGAAAATGATTAATACCAGTTCTCATAAAATCAATAAATAAACTAAACAAATCAGAGTATACAAAATGCAAAAACAAATACAATACTTCTTTCAAAGATAATATTGCAACAATTTGTGGATTTGAAAAAGCAGAATCCTGATGCGATATTATTTTTTCGTTTGGGAGATTTTTATGAGACGTTTTGGGAAGATGCGAAAATTGCAAGTAAAGTATTAGATTTAGTACTCACCAGCAAAAACAAAACTTCGGAAAATCCGATTCCTATGGCAGGAATCCCGCATCATAGTGCGGAAAAATATATTACTAAGTTAGTGCAAAATGGTTATAAAGTTGCGATAGCCGAGCAGATGACGGACCCTATTCCCTGAAAGGTCGTAGAAAGAGAGGTCGTGAGTGTTATTACCCCCTGAACCTATATCCAAGAAAACGACCATGGTTTTAATTTTCTGATGAGTTTGAGTTTTTTTGCGACCACCTCCGGTGATGTGTATCATCTCGCACGAGGAGATTTCAGTATTGGGGAGTATCATACCAAGAGTTTCAAGGAGATTCAAGATATGCAAAATTTTATCCTAAAAATCAATCCAAAAGAAATCATCATTGATCTAGACTTTCCAAATAAAGAAGAGGTCCAATCTAGTATTAGACATTTTTCTGATGCGCTGATTTCTATCTATGACAAGCCCTTTTCACTCACGGAATACATTTTACAGCAGTGCAAAGTCCAGACCCTTGCAAGTTTCTGAGAAGCATTGGGAGAAGGGAGGTTAGATGCCTTTGCCTTACTGTTGCATTATATCAAAAACACGCAGAAAACCAATTTGCAAAATATTGTGAAAGTCGCGTTTGATAGTGATGATGAGAAAGTATTATTTGATGAAACAACGGTGAAAAATTTGGAAATTTTCAGTTCCAGTTATGAAAATAACGAAAAATATAGTTTATATGGGGTGATTAATACTACTAAAACTGCAGGAGGAAGTAGACTATTGAGGTCGTGGCTCGGAAATCCGAGTAAGAATAGTACTGTGTTGAAAAACAGACTGCGCACCATAGAAAAATATAGTGAAGCGAGAGAACTCAGCCAACATATCACTGATCTGATGAAAAATATCGCTGATATTTACAAAATCACCAGTTGAATTTTATATAAAAAGCTTTCTGTAATTGGCTTTATCAAATTAAGAACTTTACTCGGATTTATCTTGAAAGATGAGCGTGCTGTAACGGAAATCAAAGCATTGGGACTGAGTGATGAGGAACTTAATACCGTGCAAAACATCTACAAATATTTACAAACTACGTTCAAGGCAGAGGTAACTAATGATAATGATTTTGTGCAAGATGGCATTGATGAGCGTATTGATGAGTTGAGAAACATTGCGTTTCATAGTGATGAATTGCTGTTACAATATCAGCAAACCATTGTCCAGCATACGGGGATTTCTGCTATCAAAGTTAAATTTATCACGAATCAATGATATTTCCTAGAAGTGACGCCCAAAGATGTGCAAGTCTTTGAACAAGGAGCTGTCCGTGAAGATGAAAAGCTGGACTTTGTCCGTAGGCAAACCTTGAAATCTGGACAAAGATATACGACCCAATATCTAGAAAATTTGCAAGTACAGATTTTGAATGCAAGAGATGAACTCCAAAAAAAAGAACATGAATTTTTGGTACAGGCCAAAGAAAAGATCCAAGAACATATTAACGAACTGACCGCATTTGGAAATAGTATTTCTGAACTGGATGTGTATACTTCATTTGCCTTATTCTCCCTTGATAATCAGCTTGTAAAACCTGAGATTTCTCTCAATACCACGATAAAAATAGATGAGGGAAGACATCTCGTGATTGAAAAATATTTGGACGACAATCAGCATTTTATTACGAATAGTTTGGAGATAGGGACACAGACCTCCCTCTGAAATACAGACCCCTCAGCCCCGCAAAGCGGGACAGCTCCCCTCCAAGGGGAGCCTTCTCACTTCGGTCCCCCCTCGGAGGGGGGAATACAAGGGGGGTCCCATCAACAGAGGGGATCTCTCGTAAATCAAGATGAAAATTGAGGTGGATGAGTCATCCATATCATCACCTGACCAAATATGTGAGGAAAATCTACCTATCTGAGGCAAAATGCTCTGATAGTACTAATGGCACATTGTGGATTGTTTGTTCCTTGTAAAAAAGCTGAAATTGGTATTGTTGATGGGATTTTTGCAAGGGTTGGAAGTTGAGATATTATTGCCAAGAATCAGTCTACTTTTATGACCGAAATGATTGAAGTCGTGAATATTTTGAATAATGCGAGTAAAAAAAGTTTCATCATTTTTGATGAATTAGGGCGTGGGACATCTACTTACGATGGATTGGCATTGACCAAAGCGATCTTGGAATATATTGCTGTGAAATTACAAGCTAAAACGCTCATAGCAACGCATTATCATGAGTTAATTCAGTTAGAGAAAAGCTATGATGTTATCAAAAATTTCTCGGTAAGTGTCTATGAAACTGAAAGAGAAGTCGTCTTTATGAAAAAAATCGTTGCAGGTGGTGCAGACAAAAGTTATGGAATAGATGTTGCACAGCTAGCTTGACTCCCAAAGATAATTTTAGATCAAGCGAGAAAGAATTTGGAAGTGTTGCAAACCCCACCCCAAACCCCTCCCCTAAAAAGAGAGGGGCTTACACAAGGGAGTATCTCTCTCCTTAGTGAGCCTGCGAACGAGAAAGGAGAGAGAGGTAGAGAGTGAGGACCTCACCCAGAATATGAAAAAATCAAAAGCATTCTTTCAAGTTTTGATATCAATAGCATCACTCCCCTGCAAGCTTTGCAATTATTAGATAAGTTAAAGGGAGAATTGTAGAAAAAGTCCTCTTTTATGAGGACTTTTTTCATATTTATAATCTATCACAGTATTTATTTAATTTCTACACCTCACACAAACAAGCAATTCCATCTTTTTCAAGATACTCTATGTTTTGTGTCTTAGTTACTCAAACGAGATCATCTTCATAATGTTTAATCTCAGCGAGATATTCTGCTGGTCCAGAAACTACAAGATTAGTTAATTCTGCTCCGAGAGAGATTTGCTGTTCAGTTTTGAATTTTCTCACCTGTTCTACAATTTCAAGCACTTTTTCCATCTGTTCAATCAAGACAATAGCTTCTGCATTATCAATAGTCAAAATATCTGTTGGGAATAAAGTTTTGTGGATTGAAATCGTTTCTTCTGTTGCTCTGAAAATATTTTGATAGATTTCTTCACTAATATGCGGAAGATATGGAGCAATAAGTTTCAAAATCACGAGCAATACTTGATGAAGGGTCCATTGCCCAGCGAGTTTCTTTTCTTCTCCATTCTCAAATAACTCAGGTTTATACAATCTTAATTTTACTAACTCAAGATAGTTATCACAGAAATCAGCCCAGAAGAACTCTTCAAACGCCAATTTTGCAAGTCCGTATTCATAGTTATTTAAGTAATCTTGCATTTTCTTGATGACCTGATTAGCTCTGCTGATAATCCATCTATCAGTTGCTAACAAGGTTGCAGTATCAAAATCAGCTTTGGGATCAAATCCTTCGGTAAGCATCTGTACAAAATTTGACGCGTTCCAGAGTTTTGTCACAAGTTTTTGTCCATTTTTCAATTCTGCCTCATCAAAGATCATATCTTTCCCAAGTTGTCCACCTGACGCCCAATATCTTACTGCATCAGCTCCCCACTGACCTAGTATCTGTTCAGGTGATGCTTTTGCATTATTTTTAGATTTACTAATTTTCTCATTTTTCCCAGCCAATACAAACCCAGAAATCATAATGTTTTCAAATGGAATACTTTCATCTCTTAAATATGCGTGAAGCGTAGTATATAACAGCCAAGTTCTGATAATATCATGCGCTTGTGGTCTCAAACTCATAGGCAAAATACTTTTGGTATACCCATCTCTTTCCACTAAATTTTGGTTAATCAATGGACTAAGTCCAGAAGTAAACCAAGTATCTAACACTAAAGTTTCTCCCTTGATATCATCTGTAGTGTGATCTGCTGGCAAGTTTTCTGGCATATCCACAGAAGGATCAACCGGTCCATTTGCTAATTGTTGCTCACTTGGTAAAATCACTTCTCCAGTTTTCAAACTTCGCCATACCGGAATAGGAATTCCAAATTTTCTATTTCTAGAAATATTCCAATCCCAATGTAAGTTATTTATCCAGTCATTTGATCTTTTTTTCATAAATTCAGGTTTCCATTGCATTTTATCATTTTGTGCAAGGAGTTCCTCTTTTTTGTCCAAAATATTTACAAACCATTGATG
>PDOX01000069.1 GCA_002746475.1 candidate division SR1 bacterium | reverse complement strand
AACAATTCAGTTTTCTTTTCTCTACTAATAGCCATATTCCATTTTTAGAATTAATAAAAAACAACCTGACTAAGGTTGAAATTATTATCAAAATTTTCTATTCTCTTTCTGATAACAACCTCGGTAGGAATTATACTTTCAATTACAAGCTACCTACTTTCTTTAGTCATTGTATATATCATACAGTGTGTAATAATATATAAACAGAACAAAAAATCAAGGGATTTTTTATTCAAAGACTAAATATACTTCCAACTTTTATAATTTTATAATCTCAATATTCCACATGTATTATCAAAAATCTCATCAACACTTTTTGATGCATCAATCCTTATAATTTTCCCGATCTTATCAAGATAATGGATAACAGGAAGAGTATTTTTTTCGAAAAGATTTAATCTCATCATGATTGCATCCATCGTATCATCTCCACGATGTTGTTCTTCTGCTCTTTTTAACAATCTTTCCATAGCAACTTCCCTTGGAATATCATAAAAAATACCAATAAAATCCCTATCTCCTGCCAAATGCATCTTGTGCAAATAATAATACATCTGATTTAAGGTTCTCAAAAATCCATCAGACAAAATATATTCATCTCTTCAGATAAAATGCATAAACACCTCAAATAATTTATAAATCACCTCATCATCTATCAAACCTCAAGTATTAATAATTTCTCTCATATGTGCACCTATCATATTATCATTAGATTTCAATGCTCTCAATATTTGTCCAGACTCAAAATGCTTATGTTTCAATAATTTTCTTTCTAATAACATCTTTGCCTGCGTACCTTTTCCAGACCCTTGTGTTCCAAACAAGATAATATCTTTCTGCATAATTTCTTTCATCTATCAAAATAAAAATAAGACGAGAGAAGTATACGGATATCCTTCTAAAAAGCAAGCTATCAAAAAATTCGGCTTAATAGTAAAAAAAGCACTCTAATTTCATAATCAAAAGGATAACTCTATATAACAAAGATATATTAAAATATTTTAATTAAATTTTCATAACATAATAGAGTTGTTCTTCATCTGTGTAAGTACAATCTGTATATTCTCCAAGCGTTGTTTGTACACTATTTCATTTTTTTACAGATAAACATGGCTTAAAATAATTTTCTCTTAAACAATGGTCTTCATTAGAAATAGTTTTCGTTCTAGAACATGATAACCATATACCAAAACCACCAATATTTTTATCATTAACATAATTTGCTAAAATAGGAGTTTCTACTTTAGCAAATAAATATACTGTATCATTGTATGTGAGTTGATAAATATATTCACCGTTAGGAAAAAAATTTCAGACATTTCATCAATGAAGATATAATTTTTTCATTATCGTGTTCTTTTGGGGATCTTTAGGAATTTGACCCATATAATCTGACAAAGAATCAGAAAGTAACGATATAGGACCAACATATTTACCATCTCATATACGTTTAAATGTAGGATATTCTCCTGTATCCATTTTATATCTTTGTATCGCCATAGCTACATTTCTCAAATCTGCTACTCTCTTAGTATCTCTTGCTCTAGATGTTACTCACATTATTTTGGGTAATAATACTCCTACTAATATTCCTATTATTACGATTACTATTAGCATTTCTACTAGGGTAAACGCAGATTTTCAAGATTTTCAGTTCCTTTTTATATACATATCATTTTTTTATTTAATTAAAAAAGGACAAACAGAACTTCCGTTTGCCTCACATATTATCATTTGAAAACTTCTTAAGTAGCTCCAAGAAAAAATGTACGAAAGAACTATTTGTCCTTTTCTTTTTCTTAAAACCACAAAAAAATTGTAAGTCTAACAAATAATATACACATGAGGCAAAATAAATATATTGTTTTATAAAGAAAATGCAAATCAAAAAAATCTACCTCATCAAGAAGTAGATTTCTTTCATATATTTTCCCATAATAAGAAATATAATACTATCTCTTTGACCAAGTTGGAGCTTTTCTCGCTTTTTTCAACCCTGGTTTCTTTCTTTCTTTAATTCTCGCATCTCTTTTGAGCAATCCATGAGGTTTCAAAGTCGGTCTCAATTCAGAATTCCATTCAATCAACGCTCTCGCAAACGCTAATTTGATCGCATCAGATTGTCCAGCAATACCTCCACCTCTGATCACAATTTCTGCGTCAAATTGTTTGAGATAATCTCTTCCCAATACAGAAAGTGCTTCAACAGCATTCTGATACAAATGTTTGTTTCCTCCAAAATATTCTTTCAAAGATTGTTCTTTTCCACTAGCAGACCTTACCGTGAATACTCCTTTTCCAGAACCAAATAATTTAACAACTGCAGAAGTTTCTTTTCTTCTTCCTACTGCATAACTATACTCTTTTTTAGCCATTATTTGTATAAATTAACCATTTTAAAATTATTATATTTATCTGTTCTTCCCACAGACAATTTTAATCTCTTCATTCTTGGAGCTCTAAGTTTATTCTTAGGCAACATTCCTCTCACAGCAAACCATAACGCTTTTTCAGGTTTTTTCTGCAATAATTCTTTCAAGGTAATATCTTTAACATTTCCTTTATACCCACTATATGAGTAATAAACTTTTTGAGATAATTTATTACCAGTAACTTTGATCTTATCCGCATTTTCTACATAGACAAAATCACCAGCATCCCAAAAATCAGAATAATATTCTTTTCCTTTTCCTTGCAATTTATTTGCGATATCAACAGCCCAATGTTTTATTCAAATCGGTTTTTGTAAATTCCATCATTCTTAGAACACAAACTAAATATTATAATAATTTTAACATAATTTTTTCTGAAGCATCTCCCGGTCTTGCTCCCATTTTATAATCCGCAACAAAAGAACCAGTATTTCCATCCAAATATCTTGGCAAAAGATCAGCTATAATTTTCTTTCCAGCATCTTCAGTCAAAATAGTTGATTTGATAATTCTAATTACTTCTCTTTTTGATGATTTTTCATCTTCAAATCTTTTATACGTACGAACTAATTTAGAGAAAAAACTATCAGTTTCAGCTTTCAATACCTTAGCTCTCTTTGGAGTAGTTGTCATTTTCCCATGAGTAACCAAATTTGTCAGCATAGTTCTCACTACTAAATTCTTTTTTTGTACTCCAGTACTTAGTTCTAACGTTCTCTTTTGTCTATGTCTCATTTTAACATATACGATACAATGTAAATAATTATCCTAGCAATGACTTATCAATTTCAACAAGTGAAGATTGGATTTCATCAATAGCTTTTTTTCAAACTCCTTTCATAGAAAGCAATTCATTTTTCTTTTTCTTTTCTAGATCTTCTACATACAAGATATCATTTTTTATCAACGCATTTCTTGTTCTTTCACTCAATGGAAGTGCATCAATTGGCATCGTTTTCAATCCTGCTTCAACAGTAGCTTCTGCACTTTCTTCTTCTTGGATATCTTCATATTCTACAAACATTGATCTATCAAGATATACGTTATCAAAGATAAACAATTTTGCATACGAAGCCAATACTTCACCAGCAAACATCACGACCTCTTTTGCAGATACTCCATCATACAGCATCCCCAAATCTAATACCAATGATTCTTTTGTCGCACCTGTGAAGTCATCAATAACTTCTTCAACTCTATAACTTACAGAATCTACTAATTTAAAGTCATTGTCTATCAACAAAGTTCCAACATCTCCTCCTTCTCTTTTCTCTCTTTCTCTCAAAAAGTTCAAATCGTAATATCTATATCATTTTTCTACTCTAAACTCAATCGCTAATTCAACAGATGGATCAGTTATTTCAAACAAATACGCATCTTTATTTAACAACTCTACACCAGCTGGTAACTCAAGACTATCAGCAGTATATTGTCCTAATCATTTTATTTTTTGACTTACCCATTGAACTTCTTCTATTCCTTCTTCAAATTTAAATCTCAAATTCTTGAAATTCAACATCATAGTAATAACATTTTCTTTCACTCCTTCAATCGTATGATATTCATGAGGGACTCACTTGATTTTCAACCCAGTAACCGCAGCTCACAAATTATATGAAAGAATAAGTCTTCTCAATGCATTTCCCAACGTATGACCAAATCATCTCGGAAGATAATTTACCTCAAAGCTCGTATGTTTCTGATCATTTTCAGTAACAAAAATCTTTGGCGCTCATATGAAGTTTTGGATATCAAGCATAATAGTGATAGCATAAGATATAAATTTTTTTTATTTTTGCAAACAACCTTGTTATAACCGATAATATTGTATACACTACGCTCTCGCATAGAACTCGATCACTTTCAACAAGTCAGCCATATGAGTAACTTCTCCAACAACTGGCAAAGTAAGTACTTCAATAGTATAACTGTTTGGATTAGTTTTCAACCATGAAGGAACTCTATGTCCTTTATCAATTTTCATATCAGCATACAAAGCAGAATCTTTCAATTTTGCTCTCAATTCAATTTTATCTCCTATTTTTACAAACGTAGAAGGTACATTATGTTTTACACCATTCAAGGTAAAATGTCCATGCACAATCATTTGTCTTGCTTGCATAATAGTTTTTGCAAATCCTGATCTTAGCAAGATCACATCTAATCTTCTTTCCAACAAGATGTATAATGCAGCATCATGACTTACTCCTTTATTTTTTGCATATTTAGACGCTACATTTTTTACAATTTTAGAGAATTGTCTTTCTGTCAAAAAGTATGATCTTTTCAAGATTTGTTTATTTCTCAAAAGTTTTCCATACTCAGAAAGTCTAGACATTCCAGCACCGTGTTGTCCTGGTAATTTTCTTCCTTTCTTTACATCATATTTTGCAGGTCCAAACAAATTGACTTGTTCTCTTCTACATAATTTAAATTTTGGTCCAGTATACTTCATAGCTTTACCACAATACAAGTAAAATAATTAGTTTCTCTTAGGTCTTTTCCCTTTACATCCTCCAAATTGAATAGGAGTTGCTTCTTTGATATATTGGATATCAATCACACCAATTTCGTTGATGGCCTTAAATACTCCATCTCTTGCCATTCCTGTTCCTTGGATAATTACTCACAATGTTTTCAATCAAAGTCCTTGTGCAGTTTTCAACAAATCCTTTGTCAATACTTCTGCTGCATAAGGAGTGTTTTTCTTTGCTCCTTTATATCCTAACAATCCAGCACCTCCACCAAGTACCTTATTACCATTTTCATCAGTCAAGGTAACCAAGGTATTATTACTTGTTGTATGCACATGGAGTATTCCA
>PDOX01000071.1 GCA_002746475.1 candidate division SR1 bacterium | reverse complement strand
TCACTCCATGAATAGAAGATAACATCAAAACCATGTATCATCAGGATCAAGTGCTTGGATCTGACCATTGTCCAGTGAGTTTGGAGTTAGGGTAAAATACTCTTTGAAAAGTACTTGAAAAGTGAATGTTTCTATCTAAAAAAGAGTTTTTTGTAGAGCATTTCAATAGCTAATTTTATACTATTGCTGTTTTTTTGTCCTTTTGCCAGACTATATGCAGTATAACGGATATGTACGGGAATTTCTTGATAGGCAATATTTTTGGCATGGATTTGTTCATTGATTTCATTCGCGTAATGCATTCCATCTGCAGTAATACTAAACTTTCTCAACACCTCAATATTCATTACCCTAAACCCATTATGCGGATCGGTAATTGTTGTCCCATATAAGCATTTTGTAATAATTCTTGAAATTTTCAGGATGATTCTTCTGGTGAATGGCATATTTTTTACTTTTGCCCCTTCGATAAATCTTGATCCAAGATATAATCAGATATTTTTTTTCTGATTTTGTTTCTCGCTATTTTTATTTTCTTCTATTGCTTGCATAAAATATTGCATATCAGCAATATCCATCTGACCATCCGCATCAAATCCTACAAATCGCTCAACTTGTAATGCTTCAGCATATTTTTGAACAAAAGTATACCCTGTCTGATTAGCTGCGCCTCCTCCTCTATTAATATTATGAGAAAGTATAAGCAACAAACAATCTGGATACTGTTGCTGTTTTTGTTCTAATATTTGTAAAGTAGTATCAACAGATCAATCATTAATTAATATAATTTTCTTAAACCCTGCTGAAATTACTTCATCAATTACTTCTCAAATTTTTTCTCATTCATTATAAGCTCTAATATTGAGAATATACTTATCTTTTTCTGTTATATTTTTATACTCCTTGATAATATTAGTGTTTTCTTTATAGGTCTGTTCTATTGCAAGAGCCGAAATCAATCTTGTTAAATGATATTTTTCTTTAGTATGTTTATTTAACAAAGTGATAAATAAAAAACTAAGTGACATCACAGCAATATATACAAGCAAATCTGCCCCTCTCGCAAGTCAAAAAAACTGTCCAAATTTATTAAGAAGATTATTATCTAATGTGAAGACAGTTAATAATAGAATTCCTCAAAAAAAGAAAAAAATATGTAATCCATTCAGTTTTTTTCTTCTAAAAGCATCATATCCCAAAAAGGCAAATAGGATAATCACCGCAAGTAAAAGAAATTGGAAAAGACTCATATTTTTCTATATTATTTTATAAATCTCTTGTTTTATTATCTTAATGTCTAATCTTAATATCTCACTTTTTAAAAAATTAGTATTTACTTAATATTTAAATACATAAAATACTGCGAGTAAAATAAATACTAATGCAATACTGATAAATAGCAAGCTTTTTACTCTTTCATTTTTTACAGTATTCGTCAATTCTGCAACTTTATTTTCAAGTTTTCTCTTTTCTAAGAGGGCATCTTGTTTTTCCTTGGTATAATCAGGAAGCGCTACCATGGTTTGCAGTTTCGTTTCTAACTCCCCTATTCTCCTCTGCAACATAAAAATTATTTGGTTTTTATCCTCAATCATTTTATCTTTTTCATTGAAAATATGATAGAATTTATCAAGTTTTTCATCCAAATCCACACTACTTTTCACTGCAATTTTTCTCGAAGAAGTATCAGCTTGTTTGGTTTCTGAAGAAGTACTTGCACTCACAACCTCAGTATTTACCTGCTGATGCAATGCATCAAAATCTTGTTTCATGGTTTGGATTTCTTCTCTAGAAAGCAATACTTTG
Source organism: candidate division SR1 bacterium (assembly GCA_002746475.1). Classification (GTDB taxonomy): domain Bacteria; phylum Patescibacteriota; class Gracilibacteria; order Absconditabacterales; family Absconditicoccaceae; genus PDOX01. Next base: position 2,107 of record PDOX01000071.1, on the reverse strand, counting down.
TTTGCAACTTTTTTATAGGAAATTTTCCCAGATTTTACATATCTATCAATGGTTCTGGTTGATACTCCGAGCATTTTTGCTGCTTGTTCTCTTCCTACATTATACATTCCTGCCATACTTACACTATAATTATACTATTTAAAAACATTTTCTTAATTTATTATTATATTATTTATTATTTTATTCAAGATTAAACTTTTCTGGTTCAGTTTGTGCTACTTCATCAAGAAGTGATTGGATATATAATAAAATACATACCCCTAGTGCCATACCAAAACTTACAATCCACATATACGATCATAGCACAGTAGTAGTTGCCCAAAAGAATTGCATTGGTGGATTTGTCATAGTATTTTGGAAATATGGTATCATCAATATTACTAATACTATAATTGATCCTACGAGATAAAGCATTTTTCCTTTTTTCATTTTTATTTAAATAATTTAGCTAAAAGACCAGGTAAGGTCAAAAAGAATGAGAATATTAAGACTTGTAATGTCGTTCCTAATGCTATTGTCATTCCAAAATCTCCACTATTAATAAATATTTTAAAAATATACAGGATAATAATATTTAATATTAAAGAGAACAACCCTAGTGTCAACCATTTTAGTGGTAATGTAATAATTTTCAAGATTTTTTTCAGAATCGTATTACAGATAAACAATACTATTGCAAGAAATCCGAATGTCAAATAAGGGTCATATTTTGTTGATTCTACTACAAATCGTCCATTACTATATTTATTTACTGCAAAGAGTAATAATCCTGTGAATATAATATTAATTAACATTCTGATGAAAAATTTTACCATAGCATCTTTTTTAACTATAAAAAAATACAACTAGAAATTTTTTATTATTCAAAGGAAGTTTAAATAAATGTCAATGATTTTCAAGAGATAATTTCTTTATATTTTTTTTAAACAATACTAGACATCTCTTGTTTTTTTGTTTCTTAATAGTATACATACCACTATATATTGTGGTTGAGTTGTTTTATATATCACTATATATTGTGTTTATTGCAATTCCTCCAGAATATATCTTTTTTGTAGATTTTTTTTGTGTATATATTTTGTGTGTATATTTTTTACAAAATATTTTTATATCATTATCTTATAATAGTAATTATGCCAGTAGAATTTATTAAAAAAAGAAATGGAATTATGGTTCCTTTTGATGGAGAAAAAATTAAAAATGCAATCCAAAAATGAATGATTGCGATCGGACATGAAGATAAGGGTGAAGCTGAGATGGTTGCACAGCATGTGGAAGAAGAATTAAATAAAAGAAGCGAATCTGATAAAAATTATATTCCTAATGTAGAAGATATCCAAGATATCGTAGAAGAAAAGTTAATGGATAGTGGATTGCATCATATTGCCAAAGAATATATTTTATACAGACAAAAAAGAATTGAAGAAAGAAAAAAAGATATTTTTAAAAAAAGGATCACACTCAAACCTCATGATTACCCAGAACTATTAGAATATGTAGATGCGATCAGACATTCATATTGGATTCATACAGAATTTAACTATACCTCTGATATTCAAGATTTCAAAGTAAATGTGTCTGAAGCAGAGAGAAACGCATTGAAAAATACGATGCTAGCGATCGCACAGATTGAGGTGAGTGTAAAAACATTTTGGGGGAAAGTGTATGACCATCTTCCAAAACCAGAAATTGCATCAGTAGGATTTACTTTTGCAGAAAGTGAAGTTCGTCATCATGATGCCTACTCTCATTTATTAGAACTACTTGGTCTCAATGATGATTTCAATCAAATCAAAAAAATTCCATGTATGATAGATAGGGTAAATTATTTGGAAAGTTCTATTCAGACTGCTTCAAGTGATGACCAAAGAGAATACGCCTTGTCAGTGTTATTATTCTCTCTGTTTATTGAGCATGTATCATTATTCTCTCAATTTTTGATTATTATGTCATTTAATAAATATAGAAACTTGTTTAAAGGGATGTCTAATGCGGTAGAAGCGACTTCAAAAGAGGAACAAATCCACGGATTATTTGGAATAGATATCATCAATATTATCCAAGAGGAACATCCTGAACGATTTGATGAGAAATACTATGACAAAGT
>PDOX01000070.1 GCA_002746475.1 candidate division SR1 bacterium | reverse complement strand
CCTTCGTTGTCAACGCATAAATTAAAAGGTAAGTTTGTATGATGTGTATCTAGTTCTATTAGTGATGATTATAGATTTATTACGATTATTGAACCGAAAGTAAAAATGGTGACATTGGTTAATATTTGAAATCATTGAATTTATAAATAGTAGTGTATTTATTTTATACTTAAAAATATATATTATGAGAGATTTGAGAACAGAGTTGGAGAAGAGAGGATTTTTGTATCAGTTTACTAACGAAGCGTTGTTTGAAAAATATTGAAAAGGAGGAGAGGCGTTTTATCTTGGGATTGATCCAAGTGCGGATTCGTTACAGTTAGGTAATTTGTGTGCGATTATGGCTGCGGTACAGTTGATGAAATATGGAAATACTTGTTATTTTTTGATCGGGGGAGCGACAGGAATGATTGGAGATCCGAGTGGAAAAGATGCGGAAAGAAATTTTTTGGGAGAAGAACAACTGAAACATAATGAACAGAAAATCACTGAACAGGTTGCTGGATTTTTGGAGAGATTGAAAACAGAATATGGATTAAATTTTGAATATCATATGGTGAATAATTATGATTTTTATAAAGATATGTCAGTATTGAATTTCTGGGCAGAAGTAGGAAAATATATTACTGTGAATGCGATGGCTGCAAAAGAATCGGTGAAGAAAAGGTTGGTTGATGAAGATAAATCTATTAGTTATACGGAGTTTTCTTATATGTTGATTCAGGGGTATGATTTTGTCAAACTCTGTCAAGATAACAATGTCGCTTTGCAGTTAGGAGGATCAGATCAATGGGGGAATATCACGACAGGAATTGAGATTGCGAGAAAAAAATTAAACAAAGAAATTTATGGTTTGACGATTCCTATTATTACGGATTCAACAGGGAAAAAGTTTGGAAAATCAGAGGGTAATGCGATTTGGTTAGATCCTAATAAGAATAGTCCATATTTTGTGTATCAGTATTTCTTGAATACGAATGATGAGGATGTAGAGAAATTTTTGAAAATTTTGACTTTGTATACTGAGGAAGAAATCCAAGAAATTGTTGCAAAACATAATGAAAATATGGCAGAAAGATATGGGCAGAAGATGTTGGCTAAATATATTGTTGCATTGATCTTTGGAAAAGATGCGGTCGAGCAATCAGAAAAAATTTCAGCGATATTGTTTGGAAAAGAAGACAAGATGGAAATTATTGCACAGATGAGTAGTGAGGAGTTAGATGGATTAGGGAGAGAAATAGGGGAAGTTGAGTTTTCTATGCAGAAGGACCCCGGGGTTTCTGATCAGTGAACGAGTACTAACCCCGGGGTCAATCAGTGAGGTGAAATTTGAATTTTAGCGTTGTTTACTCAGGCTGGATTGACGTCATCGAATGGAGAGGCAAGAAAGATGATTAAATCTGGGGCATTGTATTGCAATGAAGAAAAGATTAGTGATGAACAAATGAAAATTTCCGATAAAAATTTTGTGAATGGTGTAGTATTGTTGAGGAAAGGGAAAAAGAATTTTAGGTTGGTGAGAGGGTAATGGAGTAGTATAGAAAAAGTTTTTTGCTTGATTTTTGTTTTTCTAATAGTATAATTAAAGTGTTATATTGAGGTATAATTTTTTAGATTTTTCAATAAAGGGTATTGATGACAGATATAACTAATGCGACTAATCAAAATGAGTATGATGCTTCTAATATTAAAGTGTTGGAAGGACTTGAACCAGTGAGGCAAAGACCAGGAATGTATATTGGTTCTACTGATATCAGAGGACTCCATCATATGATCCAAGAAATTGTGGATAATGGGGTAGATGAGGCTTTGGCTGGTCACTGTAAAAATATTACTACAGTTTTACATGAGGATGGTTCGGTGAGTGTGTATGATGATGGAAGAGGAATACCTGTGGATAAGCATCCAAAGACTGGAAAATCTGCATTAGAAACTGTTTTTACTGTGTTGCATGCAGGAGGAAAGTTTGATAAATCAGTGTATAAAGTTTCTGGAGGATTGCACGGAGTTGGAGCTTCTGTAGTAAATGCTTTGTCTGAATGGTTGGAAGTTACTGTCCATAAACATGGAAAAATTCATTTTCAAAGATATGAAAGAGGAGTTCCTCAAGGAGATTTACAAGTCATTGGAGAGACTACTCGTCAAGGAACAACCGTTAAATTTAAGCCAGATGCTCAAATTTTTGATACCGTAGAGTTTATTTCAGGAACTGAGTTGTCAAGATTGAAACAATGTGCATATCTTACTCCTGGTGTGACCTTTACTTTTATTGATGAACATACTAAAGAAAAACAGAGATTCTATTTTGAGTGAGGAATTAATACCTGGTTACATAATTTGGTAGGAGATCAAACGAGGTTGGGTATTCAGCATGGTTTATCTGCTGAAGGGAAGGATTGTTATGTAGATTTGTGTTTCCAATTTGTTGCGACTTCAACTGATTATGTGATGTCATTTGTGAACAATATCCCGACAAAAGATGGAGGAACGCATGTCCTTGGATTTAAGTCTGCAGTTTTGAGAGTAATTAATGAGATTGCAAAAGAAAAAGGGAAAATAGATAAAAAGATTGGAGAATTTCAGTATGCTGATGTATTAGATGGGTTGTATGCAATATTGAATGTAAAGATTCCTGAACCTCAATTTGAAGGACAGACTAAAGGAAGATTAGGAAATTCATATGTGAGAAAACAAGTAGAAAATATTGTTTATGAATATATTAATGCCTATTTCAGACAGAACGAAGAAGAATTTGATCAAGTATTTGAGAAAATTAATCTGGCTGCGAGAGCAAGACTTGCTGCTAAATTTGCAAAAGAAACGGTATTGAGAAAAAATGTACTTGCTGGAGGAGTGTTGCCAGGAAAGTTATCTGACTGTGCGAGAAAAGGAACGAATGGAACT
>PDOX01000067.1 GCA_002746475.1 candidate division SR1 bacterium | reverse complement strand
TTTTGCAGCATTTATCAGCCGATGGTTTTATGCAAAATTAGATATAGATTATTTGGGATTGCGACCGATTATTGATAAACGACATATTGGGATATTTTTCCCTTTTGTTTCGTTTTTCTTGATCATTGCGATCACAAATGCAATAAATATCGTTGATGGACTGGATGGACTTTCAGGAGGATTGATGAGTTTTGTCCTGATCTGACTGGGAGGATTTGCCTTTTTCACGCAGCACTATATCATGACAACGCTTGTTGCCGTAGTTTTGTCCGTTTTATTTGTGTTTATGTTTTTCAACATCTTCCCTGCAAAGATCTTTATGGGAGATAGTTGAGCCTTGGGATTAGGATGATTTTTAGGCGTATTACTCCTGATGTTGAACATGCAAATTGGGATTATTATTCCGTTTACGGTATTATTTTTCTTGTTCATTTTAGATACCTTTACCAGTAGCACCCAAATTTTATCAAAAAAATTCTTGAAGAAAAAATTGTATCCTATTGCCCCTTTTCATCATTATTTGGAGCATAAGGGGATGCACGAGACGACTATTGTGATGAAAGCATGGTTTGTACAGCTTATTCTGCTAACTATTTTTATTGTTTTGATGTCATTGCAAATATTTAGTTCTGGATTTATTTTGTCATAACGCAATCAAATGTCTAAAAGAACACATAAAAAAGACCCCGGGGTTCCTCACCATCAAACGAATATAACCCCGGGGTCAATGGGAAAAAATACATGAGGGAGATATCTCCTCTGGTTCAAGATTTTCCTGATTGGACTGCTCTTGCAATTTTTCTTACACACCCTCTTTACCTTTCAGTTTGGATTCAGCTGAGGATTTTGGAATTTAATCTGGCTATGGAAAGAGGTGTTTATCATTATTTGAGCTGGGGTTGTAGCTTGGCTACTTTTCTTTAACACCTCACCCGACCTCTCCTTGAAGGAGAGGAGAATCATCGGAAAGCCCCTCTCCTGCGACCGAAGGGAGCGAACAAGGAGAGGGGTTGGGGTGAGGTGATTCATCTTCGTTTTCATCATCACGATTATAATCATTTTGGGAGTTTCGCTCAAAACATCAACGATTATTGATGCAATAATCAGTATCAGATACAGCATGATGGGATTTTTTATTTTTATTGTTGCAGGATTGTTGGGATATTTTCTCGTGTCAGCAAAACAGCACACTCAACTCTTGAAATGGCGGAGACGCGTGATGAAAGTTATTCTCGTAATCGGGTTATTTTGGTGGGGAGTGGTTTGGCTGATGCCCAATGGACTAAAATTTTTCTGATATAATCAGAACGCTTATGAGGGAGAGGTTGGTGCTCGTCCGCCTGCGACCTACTACACGGAATATAAACAAGGATTGGTGAGAAATCAATTTCTGTTTGAGAGGCCAATTAGTTATGGGTTTTTCTTGATAGCACTCTGGCCCTTGTTTTTTATCCTTGCGATCAAAGGCAAGCATCACCGTGAATTGTTGTGGCGAGGTGGATTGTATGGATTGAATATTTTTTCTACCTTTTCCAGAGCCGCATGGGGGGCATGGTTTGTGCAAACCATTATCTTATTTTTCATTGTCTATCACAAGCATTGGAAGAAAATGCTACTGTATTTTTGAGGTCCTGCTCTGCTCATGATTGGGGTTGTTGGGTATTTCGCAGCAGATCAGATCATGCATAGACAGTTTTCTACTACTGGACATATCAACGAAATCAAAACAGCGATACAGAAAATTCAAGCTCATCCCCTCTTGGGAGCGGGAGTTGGGAGTGCAGGTCCAGCTAGTCATCAGATCAAACAATTTGAGCCTTATAACACCGAAAATCAGTATCTCCAAATTTGGGTAGAATATGGAATTTTGGGATTACTCTGATGGGGCTATTTGTATTTTTTCTTGCATTATGTAGGGTATCTCGCATGGAAAGATGAAAAAAAATATCTTGAAAAAAAGCAAGAACATACAAGGATGAAAAAAAATAAAATTTTACAACACTATCATTATTATATCATCGCATTTTCGCTAGGAATTTTGGGACTGAGTATTGAAAATCTCGTCTTACATGGATTTGTTGATAGAATGATCGTCTACCCGGTGATGTTGTTATTTTGACTGAGTTATGGGGTGTGGATGAGAATAAAGGAAAATGAAAAATAACTTCTTGTTTTTCATTATTTTTTTAGTATATTGTTTTTATAGCGAGCTTGATATATAAGATATTATCATTTTATTCTTAACTATACTACAACCATGCAATGATTTAATGGAAATTTAGAACAACTTACTGTAGAGAACAATTTTTTTAGAAAGGTACTCTATACTGCTAAAAATAGTCAATTAGTATTGATGTCATTGAAAGCTCATGAAGATATTGGTACTGAAATTCATGCAGAAAATGATCAATTTTTCAGATTTGAAGCTGGGGAAGGAAAAGTTATCATTGATAAAAATGAATACGAAGTACGTGATGGATCTGCTATCGTTGTTCCTGCTGGATCAGAACATAATGTTATCAATACTTCTGATACAGAAGCATTAAAATTATATACTATCTACTCTCCTGCTCATCACAAAGAAGGGACTATTCATGAAACAAAAGCTCTTGCAGAAGCTGCAGAAGAAAGAGGTGATGAAGAATTTGATGGAACAACTACTGAGTAATAACATACTCTAAATTATAAAAAATATATTTAAAAAAACTGATATTCTAAATAATTTTTATTCTTAGGTATCAGTTTTTTTTGTTAAAATTGAATATTAAACATAAAATAATAAATAATCTCGCTCAAAATTTGACAGAATTTTATTTTTGATTACAATTATAAGTAAGTTCTGACAAATTTTACATTGTAAAGAGTTTAATAAAATGAGTTTTAACACTGCAACAGCAACAAGGAATAGTACTAATACTCAGGATAATATCCAAGATTTATATGAATTATTTGATGAAGAAAAATTAGAAGATATAGCAAAATATACT
>PDOX01000066.1 GCA_002746475.1 candidate division SR1 bacterium | reverse complement strand
TTCAAGTTTCAATCCTGCAAAAATTTTGAGAAAACCACAATTTGAGACCCATGATAGAAGAATTTGGGCAGAAATATACAAAAACCTTATAGCAAAACTCCGTACGAATACCACGATCAAAAATAGAAGTTATTACGCATATGATGAAACAACTGACAGAACATATATCATCAATGCTAACGGACAAATCGGATATGTCGCAGATGAAGATACCACAATGGGAAAGAAAAGTATTTTTGGCAAAAAAAGAAAAAATGGAGACAGAAGAAAGAGTTGTGGTGTCATCAATGGCCATGTCCACGCAATGAAAATACTTGATAACCCTGATGAACTTTATCAAGACCCGTATCTTATGGGGAATATCATCAAGACAATGAATACATCCCTTAGAACTGGAACATTTAAAGACCTTCTTCCAGATTGGATGAAGAGTCAAAAACTCAAAAGAGCTGCATAAAAAAATAGAAGAAGACAGAAAAAAATATGTATTAAAAAAAGAGCGAGTACTTGGATAAACAAGCCGCTCTTTTTAATTTTTTCTCAGCTTCTTACCTACGAATTCGCAAGTAAGAATGAAACTAATACCCATAGACTGAACAGTAGCAGATTTGCCACTAATGTCCATAGGACTAGATTTCTTTGTCCCAACTCCATATCTAAGATACCTCTCAAATACAGTATAGCTAGGACAACAACTTCCATCACTAGCAACCACCATGCACCAAAGTTGCCTGTGAGGTTCAGTATCAACCCTAACCCAAAAGTTAAGATTGTGACCACTAGAATCCAGAACCACTTTTCTTTGTGATCTAGATTGCTCCAATTTATTCGAGACTCGGTTGGAGCTAACCAAGTATAGTAGGCAAGACCTAGTCCTGCAACTACTATAAAAAGAATTGCAAATATCATATTAATTGTGTTTTTTGTTTCTATTTTTCATTATAATTATTTTATATATTTTGTCAAGTCTTTATTTATGGGATCGATCTTATAATCATCGTGCTTTTTTTATATCAATAAGTGTCTGTTGAGATTTATTTTCCCACCATCATGAGTTATAAATTCTTGCATAATCTATACTTTTGTTTTTTAGTTTTCCTGTATCTGCAAGATTATTTTTTCATACTGTCAATTTCATAGGAGGAGATTTCTTTGCTAATAACTCTTGAAGTTTTATAACAAAATCAGCTCTACTATCATCCTCTTTATCTCCTAACCCATTGAAATCATAATCATTTCTATATATTTCATCTAACAATATAATTCCATTCATATCCAAAGGAATTGTTTCCTGTGAGTAGAAATTTCCAGTATCGAAATGCCACCATCATCTATCTGAAACTCTTTTAACCATTTCTCTATTTTCACTAAACCAACCAGAGAAAGTAAATATATCATCTTCTAAGTCTAGCATTTTTTCAAGATAGTTCATTGAAATAGTATTTCATGGTTTGAGATCAATACCCTTGATTTCCACCTTTTCTACCAACTCTGATCCAAATGGATTATACCAAGAATCCTGATTTACCAATGCTTTGAGATTTGTGAATAATTGGTCATTTTGAATACTTTTTTCGTTTAATCATTGAATTGTAAGTTTCTTTGCTTTCAAATCATAACTCTCTACTCAATTCCATTTGTATTCATCGATTCAATTAAATAATATTTCTTCAATTTTTTTATGAATATCTCCTAAGTTAGTATTTAATAATTCTTCATAGTGACTATTAATAGTCTCCTTAGATAAAGAAGTTGATAAATTTTTTGTAATATCAGAATCTTCATCAAATGCATCATTATCTATCAAATACTGAATTTTACCTCTCATTTTTTCGAAACTTGGACCAAAGACAAGTCCATCTATATCGATCATAGCTTCTAATTCTTTTGGAGAATAAGAGGAAGTATTATAATCAACCCCAGATAATTCAACTGTTTTAACTTTTTCAGACCTTGGATCCCAGATTGCTCTTTGATCCATTAACTTCTGTATATTGTCAAGCAACCTTGGATTTTTGACATTTGCAGAAGTAATCTCTGAGATCGTTATTTTTTTTGTTGGTTCATCGTATACGATATCACTTGCTACAAGGTTAAGTCCTGTTCAAGTGTTTAAGATAGCAAGTGCTTTATTTGTAAATGCAGCAATTTTTTCTTTTTCCTTCTTTTTCTCTGCTTCCTCTTTTTTCTGTTCAGCAGTTTTTTGGGTTGTTGGAGTTGTAGTAATATTTTTGTTTAAATACTCCACAACAGATGGCTTGTGTTCCTCCAATGCCTTAGGAAAATCTGAGAGCATTGTAATATAACTTCCATCAAAGATTTTTATTTCATTTACCTTTCCTCATTGCACTGATTCTTTGAAAATAATATCCTTTCATTTTAATACAAATGGCTTCTTTCCTACTGAAACTTTTCCTGTCAAACTTTTTTCCAAGATATTAAATTTGTGTGCAGTTTCAAAAAGATCCTTATAATCTGTTTCCCCTGTTTTTGAATCTATAAATTTAATTGGGTTTCATTGATTTTCTAGGCCATTAATACTTCCATCATTCGCATTAATTTTTCTGATATGTTGTCCCTTAAACGATTTAAGATATCGCAAATTACTATTTTCTTTACTTAATTTAACCTCTTGTCCATTTATTTTAAAGACAAGTTCATCACCTATTTTCATAGCATCTATTGTATTTTGTCGTTCCTGATTATCTAAATCTCCTATTTTTTCAAAATTTGGAACAAATTTGTCTGTATTATTTGCAATATGTTTTTCAACTTGTTTCTTATCTAATGTTTTTCCATTGTTTAATACAAGATTTCCAAAGACAATATTAAGTTTTAGATTATCTTTTATCGTGATATTTTTCTCTTTCATGACTTTGTTGATAGTATTCTTGTTCTCCTCAACAAGTCTGGTAATTTTTTCAATTTTCATATCTTTAAATGCGTCTGGTAATTTTTCTCCTGGCTTAATTCCCAAAAGTTCATATGTTTTTGTAATTGCATCATCTACA
>PDOX01000063.1 GCA_002746475.1 candidate division SR1 bacterium | reverse complement strand
TGTTGCTACTGTTGCTGTTGCTGGTGGAGCTGCAGGAGGAGATGATGCTTCAGCTGGAGGATCAGATGAATCTAATGTAGAATTGACTGATATCGGTCAACAAAAGATTAATGTAATCAAAGCAGTTAAAGAATTGCTTGGTCTTGGTCTTAAAGAGGCTAAAGAATTAGTAGAAAAAGCTCCTGTAGTTATTAAAGAAGGTGTAAAATCAGAAGAAGCTGAAGCTATGAAAGTAAAATTAGAAGAAGTTGGAGCTACTATTACATTGAAATAATAGTGGATACCATTAGAAATTGTGAACGATATTTTATTTTAGAAAAACAGAAGTTATGGCTATAACTGCTAAACAAATTATTGATTCTGGAGCACATATCGGAACCTTAAAGAGAGAAGCACATCCTAAAACCAGCAAGTTTTGGTTAGGGGTAAATAATAGTTTGGTTGTTCTTGATCCTGAAAAAATGGCAGAACAATTAGAAGCTATCAAGACAAAAGTGCAAGAATGTAAAAAAGAAAATAAAAAAATTCTTGTGGTTTCAGAAAAGAAAATGTTTACTGATGAAGTAAAAAAACTTTGTGAGGATAAAGGGGTGTTTTACCTCAATCAAAAAGTTCCTGGTGGATTTTTGAGTAATTTCCCTACATTGATGAAAAGAATTGATTCATTAAACGAAATGAAAAGATTTATTGATAGTGAATCTTTTGAAATGTTGACAAAAAAAGAACAAGCAATCTACAGAAGAAAATACAAGAAAGTAGATAGTATCTATTCTGGAGTTGCAAAATTATCTGCAAGGCCTGATCTTGTGATCGTGGTAGATGGAATGCAGATGAAAGGATTTGTCAAAGAATTAAAAGGATTGCAAAATATTGATGCGGTAATTATGGCAGGAACAAATTTTGATAGCTACGTAGGGAAATACGACGTTATTGCAAATATGTTCAGTTATAAAGCATTGAATTTTATGTTAACGACTATCTTATCATAATAAAACGATACCATTATGGGGGAGAATTCTAATACAACGAATAAGTATGTTCCTGGAAGTTCTGAGAAAAAAAGAGCAGTAATGCTATATCTTTTGCTTGGTATTATTTTGGTATCTACATCAAATATTGAATTGAGTGAATTTGAAGTCGCTCATTTCAAGCAAGCATTGGGATGGCGAGCAGTTTTTCTCTTGATATTACTGGTGAATATTGTATTATTATTTATTCCCTTTGTGAGATGGTTAGCTGTATTGGTATTGTTCGCTGATATTATTATCGCAGCAATATTTGTCAAACAGGCACGAGATGGGAAATATTATGTTCTCAAACAGGAATCACCGCTATTTTTGTTTCAATGAGTTGGTGACTGGATTGTCGGGATCTTTGCGCTTAATTTGAGGATGAAAAACACTTCAAATACAATGATAGATGATATCACCCTAGAAAAATAAAAAAAAATAATTTTTTAATATCTAATTACAATACTATGAAAGTAGATATGGCGTTGTTGAAACAACTAAGAGATGCTACATTAGCTCCATTGAAAGAATGTAAAGAAGCATTAGTAGAAGCAAATGGAAATCTTGATGAAGCAAAAGAAGTATTGAGAAAAAAAGGAATGAACAAAGCAGGGAAAAAAGCAGATAGAGAAACAAATGAAGGATTAGTAAAGGTTGAAAAGAAAGCTGATAAAATTGTTGCATTAAAATTGTTGTGTGAAACAGATTTTGTTGCAAAAAATGAAGCATTTGCTGAATTTATGGATACTTTGATTGAAAAAATTTCAACTGATGTTACTACTGCAGTAGCTTCAAAAGAAGAACTTGATGCAGGATTAGTAGAAGAATTGAAAAATATGATTGCTGAATTTGTTGGAAAGATTGGAGAAAATGTACAACTTGGAGATGTTATTGTTTCTACAGAAAATGCCTATGTGTACAATCATCCAGGAAACAAAGTTGCTTCAATTATTTTCTTTGAAGGAGATAACGAAGAAGTTGCGAAAGAAGTTGCATTACAAGTAGCAGCAATGAATCCTACGTATTTAGATTTTGATGCAGTGCCATCAGAAGATATTAAAAAAATGGAAACAGAATTCCGCGAAGAATTACTAAAATCAGGAAAACCTGAAAATATTGTTGATCAAATCGTAAAAGGAAAAATTAATAAATCATTAGCTGATTATGTGTTACTAGAACAAGCATATATCAGAGATGGTGCGAAAAAAATTAAAGAAATTATTCCTGCGGATTTCAAAGTTACAGCATATAAAAGAATAGCAATACAATAAGATTTTATTTGAATATTTTGGCAAAAAATGCAAAAGTATGAATTGGTCCTTGTGATGGATCCTAAACTAAATGAAACAGAAAGAAATGGAGTTATCGAGGTATTCGAAAAAGACTTCAAAGATAATATCTTGAAAAAAGATGACATGGGAGTACAACAGTTAAAATATGATCTTTCTAGAGTGAAAGGAAGAGATGCTGCGTATTTCATTTCATATCACTTGGAATTAGAACCAACAGCAGTAAAAAAAGTAAAAGAAATATTCTTGTATACGAGTGAAGTATATCGTAATTTCCTTTATAAAATGGGGAATGAAGAACTTTTCTGGGAGTATGACAAGATCAACAAAGAATTACAAAAAATTATTGATGCTTGGGATGTAAAAAGATATGGAAATAGAGTTTCGTTTTTTGCTAACAAAGATAACGATAAATATCTTACTTGGAAAGCTATCACAATGTTGAAAAAATATCTCACAAGATTTGGTAATGTAAAACCAAGAGCATATACAGGGAACTCTGTAAGTAAACAAAAAACTGTGAGAAAAATGCTTATTAGAGCGAGAGAATTAGGATTACTAGACTATATTAGATAATATTAAAAGATAGTATTAAATAATAGTAGATAATATATTTTGAAAAAATCCTGAAATTTCTTAACAGAAAATAACTTTTATACCACTAATCAATAGCGTAATGGCGAGTAAACTTAGGAGAGTTAGAAAATATAATTGGAGAAAAAGATTAAAAACTCA
>PDOX01000049.1 GCA_002746475.1 candidate division SR1 bacterium | reverse complement strand
ACGAATAAACAGCCCAATACTACAAAAACCAACAAAAAAAGCTAGAAAAAGTTAAGAGAAAAGATATACTACGAAAAATACATAAATTATTTTATCAAACTAATAGAAAAATTATGCACATCATTACAAAAAAAGATGGAGAAGGATTTCTTGCAGAAGTAGAGGGAAAAGAGAATCTCTTCGCATTTTGAAAAACTGAACACGAAGCATTACAAGAGCTTCAACATGTTATAGATATGATGATAGATTATCACAAAGAAGAATTAACCTTCCAAAAATCTGTTAAAAATTTTTTGCTTACCAAAAAACTTAACTATGCCGTATAAATTTCGTGAAATAAAAAATAAATTAACAAGATTAGGATTTAAAATCGTAAGACAAAAAGGATCACATGTTTTGTTTTCAAATGGGAAAGTAACTTTCCCTGTACCCAATCATGGATCAAAAGATATTTCACCATGAGTAGAAAAAAAAGTTTTACAACTCACTTCAAAAACGAGAAAAGAATTTGATGCAATATAAATTTTAATTTACACGAATACACAATGCCCATTTCAAAATACCCCAAGTACACAACAAAGAACAAAAACAATAAAACCAATAAAAAAACATCAACTATCAAACGAATACTCCTCCTTATCATTGGAATATTTAGTTTTTTCTTTATCAGAGGAATATATAGCGATATCCAGCTCCCAAACAATGAAATCATCGTCCAAAAATGAGATACGATTTCAACAATCATCAGCACCAATCTTTCCAGTAAAGAAAATTTTTTCTTCAAAATTTACACTAAAATCCATCCCATTTCAGGGAAAATCTATCCTTGAATCCATCAATTCACCGGAACAACACTTTCAAAAAGCGAATTTCTCCAAAATCTCGCAAGCAAGCCAAAAACAAATGAACTGAATTTCACGGTTTTTGAAGGGCGAAGTATCTACGATATTGATGATAGTTTAGCAAAAAAATGATTTATTAAGAAGGGGGAGTATATCACAGCTACCACTAATACTGTAATAACCCAACAACGAAAAAATACTTTCCCTTTTCTAAATACTATTCCCAATGGAAACAGCTTGGAAGGCTTCCTCATGCCTGATACCTACAAAATCAGAGAAAATAAAATTATTGATGACATCATCAAACTTCAACTGAAAAATTTTGAGAAAAAAATCCGAACACCTCATCAATCAGCAATCAAAAACCATAAACTTGATCTTTATGACCTCATCACCCTTGCGAGTATCGTAGAAAAAGAGGAAAAAAATCCGAATAATAAATCAACCGTTGCAGGAATTTTCATGAATAGAATACATAAAAACATGCTTTTGGGAGCAGATATCACCCTCTGTTATCATTTCAAGAAACCCTATACTTCATGCACTAACAAACTTATCAACGAAAAAGTCTATGACAAATCAAACCCATATAATACCAGAATGAATGGAGGATTGACTCCAACTCCAATCGGAAACCCGAGCGCACAAACCATTCTTTCTACCCTCAACTACGAAAAAACTCCCTATCTTTACTATCTTCATAATGTAAAATCCTGACAAATCTACTATGGAAAAAACCTCCAAGAGCATAATGCAAACAAGAAATATTTATAGCATACACTGTTAATGACAAGAATAAACCTCATCCCACCACAAGACCTTGCCGACCAACACTTAATAGCAGAATATAGAGAACTGCCAAGAATTTTTTGAGCCGTAAGGACAAAACTAGAACAAAATAAAAAAATCATTCCATGAAAAACATTCAAACTCTGAACAGGACATGTAATATTTTTTTACGACAAACTTGGATTTCTAGAAAAAAGATACTATCAAATTGTGGAAGAATGTAAAAAAAGAGGATTCAATATCAAGCTTACCAAACTTGACCTATCAGACATTCCTAAAAAATACAAAAAAGATTTCTCCCCAACTAAAAAAGACCTTAGCATCTCTCAAAACAGAATTAACGAAAAATTACAAGCCAAACCATGATTTTATAAAAGATATGGAGAGGTGATAGATTAAAAAATCTCCTTAATTTTTTGCATAAATATTATTTTTTATTATACTTATTATGAAAAGTATCTTTTGTTTATAAGTAAAAAACATGGAAGAATTAAAGTATAACCAAAATCTAGAGCGAAAAGAAACGCTTGAAAAAATTAAAGACTATATTTTATCGTTAATTAAAAAAAAGCAAAAACAAAAAATAGAAGCAAAAACAAAACCAACAAAAAAAGACTTACAAGAAACGATAAGTAAACAACAAGAAAAAAATAAGGGAAAATCTGAAAAAAAGAAATCATGGTTAGATAAAATCAAAGAAAAATTCCAAGAAAAACTAAGCAACTCTGAAAACCCGCAAGGGGGGGGGGGATAACGCTTTGGACAAAGGTTGATTTGAAATTCCACCTGAAGATCAAGATGAATATATACCGAAAGACTCAGAATTTTGAGAAGCATTAGAAGAATCAGCAAGATTTGGAGAAATATATCCACCATTTCTATGATATTTCACCCAATGAAAAAAGTCATACTTTAATGCTAAGAATAATCTTTGGTCAAAAAAGAAACAACTTTCAAGCTTAACACATACACTTACAAATAAAGATAAAAAGTATCAATATGCTGGATATATAAACAATTGAATAACGGCAATCCCTCTACCAGAAGGAACACTGCCTGATACTGATTCAATATGTTTTTCTTGATGAAAACAAGCAGAGTTTTTTAGTGATCAAAATAACTGTGTATATCTCAAAAGCACACAAAAACAATATATTAGCTTTGATTTTGCCTTTTGACAAACTAAAAACAGCACTCCACCACTTCCTCAAGATACAGAAAATATTATTTTCAAATCACTTACTCCAGAGACAGAAAAACTATTACAAAATCTTCAAAATAAAACCCCAATACAGCAAGCTCAAACCATCAGAAATCATATTATTACAACTAAAAAATATAATACTGATAGACAATGAACATTGAGAAATATTTCTAACGAAAAAAACTATCTAACTACTTTAGATCAATCTCCTATATTAGAATGTTATAGTGCTAACACACTTTTTGTCTGATTGTGTAGAAAATTAGGTATCCCAGCAAAACTTATAGTGGGACATATGGTTCAATCTGTAGGAAAAAATGGAAAATCTCATCTTTCTAGCAATAATGGACATGCTTGGGCAGAAATTTGGGATCAAGATACACAAGAACGAACGAGATTTGATGCTACACCAACACAAAAAGAAAATGGTGAAGAGAGTAATCAAAATCACGATCAATCAAATCAAGATTCCAATCAACAGAACCAATCTGCTGATAACAATATGGATAATACGACAGACAACCAAAATCAACAATCATGAGATCAATCCTGAGGACAGTCATGATGACAAAATACCTCTCAATGATGAAAAGAAGATAGCGATTCATGAAATAGTAATGAAAATACCAATAGTGAAAATCAATCATGAAACCAAAAATCTTGATGACAATCATCTCAATCAGGATGAAATACTGAAAAATCAGCAGGGGAGATGCTTGATGAATTAATAGAAAAAGCAAAAGAAGAGAGTTTAATAAAACAAGCTGAAAACATCAAAGATACATTAGAAAAGCTGGAACAAGCAAAAGATAAAGGCGAAATTAAAGATATTCTAGACGAAGCAGAATTAGAAGATTTTTGAAAAGATTTAGTAGATAAAATATGAAATGATGGAATATTAGAACAAGAGAAAAAAGAATTGGAAGAGCTAGAAAAAACATGAGATGAAAAACAAATAGAACAAGCACTAGAAAATTCTTTACTCAATCCTGAACATAAAAAGAAATTAGAAAAATATGCAAATACTATCAAAGAAAAAATTACAGAACAAAAAAGTAAAATGAAAACAGAAATGGAAAAATTTGGTTTTAAAGAAGAAGAATTACAACTTTATAAACAATATAAAAAACTAGAAAGGGAAGTAGAACCACAGGTAAGACAACAAATCAACGAACTACAAAAACTGCTTCCACCCAAACGACAAATAGTAAAAGATGAAGATAATTACTATCGTTCAGGAGCTAGACTAGATAGGAGAAAACTTGTAGATCGAAAAGTTACAGGGAATACAAAAATTTTTCAAAGAAACAACCGTGAACATGATACCAGAGAAATTAATATGTTTGAAACGATTCTCATAGATAGATCATGAAGTATGGGAAGTTTTAGTAATCAAAATTCTCCTATCAGAGAGGCAGTAAAAACTGCAATTATCAGAGCAAAAGTCCTAGAATATTTCAAGGTTCAGTTTTCTATCCAATTTTTTGATGATACAACTGAAGAAATCATGACTTTTGGAGAAAATTTTTCTGATCGTAAAAAATGTCATATCCCTTCAAAACTTATGAGAGCAGTCCAAAAATCATGAGGAACCAATATTGGAGAACCATTAAGCTACACCTATACCAATATGAAAGAATATGCTAGAAAAAATGGACATGATAGTTTTTGAAATATTACCTTCTTGGGAGATGGAAAACCAATATCATGACTAATGTGAGATGCACTCAAGCAACTTATTACCACCATTAGAAAAGATGGATTCTGATTGACAGCGTATTATATCAATGGCTCCAAGCAACATATGAATGAGCTTCAACAATATTTCTGAACAACAGAATCTTGATGAACAGTCCTCGTAGATAACCTCAGCAATCTAACCAAACAAGTTATAGGGAACTATAACAATAACCTGAGAAAAATCGTTAATAGATATACAAAATAATTTTATTCTTTTTACTATGCAATCATGACAGGCAACAAAACCCAAGTATCAACAACACTAGAAACCAAAGAACAATCAAATGGAAAATTCTCTATAGAGCTTTTACCTATCCAAAATCCAGATGATAAATTTTCATACTTAGGAAATTTATCTGTACTTAGTGGATTAGAAGAAAATACATTAAGAGAATTATGATTAAAGGGGAATGATATTAATGCTTTTTATGTCTATTTTGAAAAGAGGTACACTGAAAACAATTTTCTTCTTTGAAAATTAAAGCAAATATGAATAAATAAAAATAGTACTAATAGGATACCTTATAACAAAATATCAAATTCTTGAGTAAAACTATTCAAAATTGAGAATATTAGTTTACATAACAAACAACTTATCATTACAAGCACAGAACAAAACAAATATATTGGAGATATAGATAAATATTTGAAAGAATGAGTACAAGCATTATCAATGAAAAATAATTGAGAAATAAATAGAATAATTATTGAAGAAAAAAAAACTTCGTCTTATTCCCTAGAAAATTGATTACTGAGTATTAAAATAAATAATAAACTTTTGGAAATATGAGCAAATGACTACTGTGTTACTAATCAAGGAACAAATGAAATATGTATACTAAAAGATAATAAAATAGCTACATATAGTTATGATAACGATGCTATTACTCGCCAATCTGACTTCTTTGATCTCAGTAGTTATGGAAATATAAAAAATATAAAAACTGATATTAATAATAATTTCTACTTTATTACCACAGAAAAAGAAGGAAAAAATACCCTTAGAATATTAAATAGAAAGACATTATGAGAAGTAATGTTTTTTGATGACATTACAGAAATTACCTATCTCAGCGAAGAGACATCTAAACTCTTTTGTATGGATACAAATTGATATCTGAGAGTGGTAACGATAAATACCAAAAATCTTCCAAGAGGATATGTAGACAGTCATGAAACCACAGCAGAAACGACAAAAGAAAATATTATAAAAATTGAAGATAAAGGAAGAGCAGAACTCAAAAAATCACTCTCTTGAGGAATAACGATAGATGCTGATGCATTGCTTAATGGAACTTGAGAATCAGCTGAATCTAATAATGATGTCAGTGATCAAGAAATTAGAACCCAGATACGAAATCTTAGTTTTGAGGATTTTGACAATAAAACACTAAAACAACTATTTGACGAAGCAAAAACACCAAAAGAAATACAAATTGTTCGAGGAATCCTACAACAGATAAAAAGAAAACCAGAAATCATGGCAGTAAAAGGTATTATGGATCCTATATTAGCAAAGGTAACAGAAAAAAAGAATACTATCACATTAAATAATATTTTTGAACAATTGTCTGATCTTGCTACGCAAATTGAAGCAAGTGATGATGATTTTTCTCGTCTACTAACAATAAAACACACACTTTCTGATTTACAAACACAAAGAAAACAAATCCCTCTTCCACAAACAAAACAAGATAAAGAATTAAAAAATCTTATCAAAATCACGGATGAAAAAATTCTCCAATATCAAGAACAACATAGAGAAGATTTAACCAATGATATCAACAATAATATTCAAAAAATTAAAGAATATGTCCAAGGTATTGATTATTTACTTGGTATCACAAATGTATATACCACAGATATTTGGAAAACAACTGAAAAAATGATCGATTACCTTCCTAAAGATGAACAAAAACAACTAAGAAAAACAATGAACAATATCGTAAAAGAACATCAACAACACTTACAAAGTCAAGAAAAACAAAAACAAAACGAAGGAAAAAAAGAAATAGAAGAGCAGTTTCAGGATTGTAAAGAGAAACTCACTCAAATAAGAGGAATAGTACAGAGTATAAACGATAAAACAACATTAGATACTATGGAATTATCAGATCCTTTAGTGCTACAAATCAAAGAAACCGCAGAGATATTACCAGCACAGAAATGACAAGAAATACTTTTACAACTTGATAAAATATTTAAAGAAAAAACACTTAGTATTCAATTTGATGAAGGTGGAACTACATCTATAAAATCACTGGATCAATACGGGATACCAAAATCACTCTACTATGTTCCAGATATTACAAAAAGAGTAAGATGGGATATCACAGGAAAACCAACAAAAGATGGAAAATTTAAGTTAAGTTTCCAATCTTCAACAGGAAATGAAATAGAACCAAGCATTAACAAAAAAATTTTAGGAAATTTCAAATTTACCTATACTTTTAAAGAACGACAAGAACTCAAACAATCGCTATCAGAATGGAAAAAATCAGGTAAACAACAATATAATAAACTAAAAGGAAATTTTAAAAGTCCTGAAGATTCTAAAGATGCAGAAGACGGGAATTTTAAATTAAGCTTTCAATCTTCTATAGGAAATGAAATAGAACCAAGTATTAATAAAAACAATTTAGGAAATTTCAAATTTACCTATACTTTTAAAGAACGACAAGAACTCAAACAATCGCTATCAAAATGGAAAAAATCAGGTAAACAACAATATAATAAACTAAAAGAAAATTCTAAAAGTCCTGAAGATTCTAAAGATGCAGAAAAGAATCAAGAAATAAAGGATCAAATACAAAATATAGAACAAAAATTCTATGTCGCAAGAATGCTAGAAACCATGAACAAAATATCCAATAATTGAATGCGAAACATCTCTCCAAGACCAAACTTACCATCAATCGATAATAAAACAGTTATTGGAAAAACCATCCAAGAATCACTATCAAAACGATGAAGAATCCTTGACCAACAACAAAAATACAAACAAGGAATCATGATCGTAGAAAGTGAAGCAGGAACCGGTAAGAACTTCAAAGTTGATATTCTCTGACACCTCACAAATAGAGAAGTATTTGATGTAAGTTGTAATGAATATATGGAAAAAGAAGACTTACTTTTTTCTCCTGAAATTGACAATGAGTGAACCTATCGTAAACCAAGTAATCTCGTAAAATGATTACAAACACCATGATCTATTATTGTATTAGATGAGATCAATACCTTAAGACCGTGAGTATCTAAACTGCTCAATCCATTATTAGATGGTCGTAGATATATTAACGATCCACAATTATGAAGAATACATGCACATCCATCAGTGCTGATTATAGGACTTATGAATCCAAGATACTATCGTGGAACACAAGAATTACCACAAGAGGCAGTATCCCGTGCAAGAATAACAGGAGATGAATATCCAGAAGCTTTAGAGGAAGCCTACATGAATAGTAAATATATTGATGGACCTATTGGTAAATTAACCCAAGAAGAATTTGAAAATTATCGAAATAATTACGTTATCCAACAAGAAAAGCCGAATGATAAAAAACTATATAATACATTTTTAGCTTTAGAAAAAGTAACTCAAGTAGCAAAAGAAATTAGAAAAACATATTCTGCCACAATGAAAAACGAGGTAGACTATGATAAAGAACTTAACTTTGTATTCACCATAAGAGATGGGAATTATGTATTACAAGATTTTAATGCTACTCAAGATATTAAAAAATCACTCAAAGATGTAATTCTAACCAAAATCCCAGATCACAACCAAAAACAAGTAGCAGAGAATATAATTGATGAAGTATGTGGATAATTATAAAGCATCTCCCTACACAAACCTTACATTACTACTACTTTCAAAATACTCTGCATCATCGTCATCATCAATATTTTCATCAGTATGACAATGTTCACAATAGTTTGCAATATCACGGTTTAACACCACCGCCTGTTCAAGCATCGGTGCAAGATCAATCGTCTGATCATCAGAAATATAGAACACGGCATCATCGTCTTGTTCTTGATCTTCATCACGAATAAATTTCGCACTATATTCTTCTACAGTACAAACTTTTTCATATGCAGTAGTACAACTATCACAAACCAATGTTTCAGTATACGAAATATCAGACAAAACCACAAAAATTGACTGATCATTGGTAGACCTCAAATCAACAGCAAACGTCAATCAATCCTTCCCAATGGTATCTAATCACGGACATTGAATATTCTCCAAACTCAACGCATCCGCCTTTCAAGGTTTTTTCAACAAATCTGACACTTTCACGACCAAACGAGTAATTTTCATCTACTTTCCCTAGCATAACAAACTAAAATCTGTATACTCCACTTATATTGAAATGCTTTGATTTTTCAAACAAAAGATATGACAAAAAATATAACAAACAATATAATAAACATGATGAACGAAAGTTTGGCATATATCAAACCACTCATCACTACGGAAACAAAAATTGGAATTGGAGTTTCCTGATGACCAGACAGCATGGCATTATTCCAACTCTTGCTAGATTTTTTTTCAAAAAATAATTTTCCTCAGAGCAATATCTATGCAATCTACTGCAATCATAATCTTAGAGATAAAAACGAAACCAAACAAGAATACCAGCACATCACACAAATCTCCCAAGGAGCGAACTGCTTTCACGAAACGATTAACCCTGAAAAATCACGAAATGAAGCCACCCTTAGACAGCAAAGATACGAAGTCTTTGAACAGTACATCACAGACCATAATTTAGCATATTTTTTCCTAGGACATAATCTCACCGACCGTATTGAATCCAGTTTTATGCATATGCTCCGCGGATGTGATCTCAAAGGATTTCTCGCGATGCAAAAGCAGAGTAGTCATCACTTACTTTCCTGTCAAGTCCTGCGTCCCTTACTGGATTTTACAAAAAATGAAATCCAAAACTATTGTGATGAAAACAAGATTCCTTATGTCATTGACCAAACCAATAACAACAGTGAAGTTTCTCTGAGAAATAAACTTAGAAATGAAATTTTTCCTCAAATTAACCACCTTGCAAACAAAAACACAACTGAAACCAGCACTTTTTTTGAAAGTCTAAAAAATATCTATACCAGCTTAGATACTCAAAAACATATCAACAATAACAACAGTAATCTTTGATGAGTGAGGACATGAAAAATTCACCTCAAACCCATCTACAAACCCAGCCAACGACAAGCAAACTTTGCATATCAAGTTTTGCTCAATCTTCCAGAAATCACAGAAAATGAAGTCCTGCAACTCTTCACCCAACTGAACATCACCAATAATATCACAAAAAATACGCTAAAAGAACGAACCAATTTCATCAGAGCTTGAAAAAATAGCCATAAATATCTCAACAAAACCTATTTTTTCATTGCTAACCACGAACTCTTCGTTATTCAAGCCCCCAAAGATTTCCGAAGAACAACAAACAAAGACAATAAAAAAGACAACAAAAAAAATCTTGATAATACCCAACTAATTACTACACTGGGGACATATCATCTTGATAATCAAACCCTTGAAATCAAAGATAAAAAATATCTTAATTGCACAATTGGTTACTATCAAGAGGGGATGAAATTCAAAGGGAAAACGCGAAACAAATACTGTATCAACAACAAAATCCCAATCTTTTACAGAAACCATATTCCCCTGATTTATAGCTATAATGAAAAAACCAACAACTACGACATCAAAAATTATTTTTACCCTTTCAAAACCGTATAATTATGACAAAATTCCAGCAAATACTCACTGATTTACAAGCATTTTTCAGCCCATTACGAACTTGGATTATTGACAAAATCAGCCTAATAACAGGATTTTCTTTAAATTTTTCAGAGAAATTACTTTTATATACTTTCTGACTAGTAATAGTAGTATTTCTTTTCCAATTGATAAAAAACAAAATCAAAAAAAGAGCATTAACCCTCAAAAAACAACTCATAGAAGTCTATGATAAAATTTTATATCTTGTTGCAAAAGCCGAATACATTCAAAAACAAAAGGGGAGTGCAAGTGCAGAAAATCCTTCATTAGCAATGCTTCACAGCTTAGTAGATAGCAAAGACAACCCTAACTATTTCAATTCCAAAGAACTATTCAAAACTAATATCAAAAAAATAGAACAAACACGAGGGAATACTCTTGTTTCAGAAGAAAACCGAAAACAAATCAACCACCGTCACGAGAGTATTCTTAAGATCAATTTCTTTGCAAAAGTTATCCTAATCTTGCAAATTTTGAGTATAATAGGATATATTTATCTATTAGTGAAATAAAAATGAGAAAGGTCAGTTATTTCATTATCATAAGTATCACATTCCTTACCATGACAGGTTGTAGTTTACAACAATGACTCAACACAAAAGAAAACTGACAAGAAACACAAATAAAAACAACAAACGAAATCACAAAAAATAAAAAAATATTTAAACCAGCAGAAGCTATTGATCCAAACAACACAAAAATAGTATTTGAAAATATATGAAAACTATCAACAGAAAAATCATATGCAAAAGCATTAAATATGGAAAATTATCTTTCAAAAACAAAAAATACCTCAAAAATGTGTAGTATGAGTTGTTGAGGAAATTATTGGTTTGAACATGCAATACAAGAAAAACCAGGGAAAGAATGTGAAAGATACCGATTAATGATTCCAGAATACTGAATTAAACTTTTCAGCCGAAGTATCAATCACAACAACATACAAAAGAAGAACTTTCTAAACGGAGAAAGCATAGAACTAGACCCTATCGGCAAAGGTAATTCATATACCCCTTCTCTACTAATATTTCGTATACCCAAAGGACAAACTTTTGAAGAAACCATACAAGCAACACGACCAGAAATAAAAAAAGAAGAAATCACAAAATATCTTCCAAAAAAATTCAAATTAGATAACCAAATAACAGAAAAGTATACAGGAGCAACGAAAAACCGATATCGTGGATTTTGAAACAACATCAATACAATGAACAAAGAAATGTTTACAATACTAAAAATATCTCATGATGATCTTTTAATCTATATCAAAACTCAACCTAATATTTTCTTTATACGAACCGACCATTTTTTCAAACCACAAACACCAACTTGTCCAGATTATCTTTTTGATACGATATAAACGTATTAATTTTAATCTATTAAAGAGAAATAAAACAATGCACTACACCAGCAAAGCAGTCTACGAATACATCAGTAAAAAAAATAACGACCCCATCATTGAACGAAAAAAATGTCGTTTATCTGGGCAAGAGTTTCCTATTTATCAGTCTGACTTAGATTTTTATGATAAAATTAGTCCAAAATTTGAGGTCAGCCCTGACTATGCAAAACAGTTTTTAGAAGAAAATAATGATATTGTAGAGAATTTTGAATATACAGATGGGAAGCTAAAATGCAAAATTCCAACGCCAACCTTATGTCCAGAAGAGAGACAGAGAAGGAGACTCGCCTTTAGAAATGAAAGAAAGTTGTACAAGAGAAAATGTGACTTTTCTTGAAAAGAAATTGTCAGTATATATAGTCCAGACAATCCATACAAAGTATATGATCATCAGATTTGGGATTGAGATGAACGAGATGCCTTAGAATATTGATTAGACTATAATTCAAAACAATCACCATGATATCATGTTTCAAAACTCTTAATAAACACTCCTTACAAATCGCTAGTATCTATTTCAAATGAAAATTGTGATTATACAACAGGTTGTGGATATTGTAAAAATTGCTATATAACAACAGCATCAGAATATACAGAAAATGCACGATATAGTCATCTTATTCAATCTTGTAAAAATTGTATTGATGCATATAGTATTTATAATTCTGAAAATATATCCAATAGCATAGACTGTAAAAATTGTTTTAATTGTCATAAAATAATTTCATCTTCTAATTGTTCTTCCTGTTCATTTTGTGTTAATATGAATGGATGTGATAATTGTTTTCTTAGCTATAATCTAAATAACCAATCTTATATGTTTAGAAATAAAAAGGTTAGTCCCGAAAAATACCAAAAACTTATAAAAGAACATAGTTACCAAGAAACTCAAAAAGAACTTGAAAAAATGTTTCATAATAAAGTAATTAAAAATTCATACTACCAATTAAATTGTGAAAATGCTATATGAAATAGTATTACAGGATCTAAAAATATTATATATAGTTTTGATATTGAAAAGTCAGAAGAATGTAAGTATAGCCAAGTAGTTGTTGAATGAAATAATATTTATGACTGCTCAAATATGTATGTAAATTCTGATTATAGCTATGATATTCTATGATGACTTGATATACATACAACCATATTCTCATGTTATGTCTTCCATTGTGTAAATCTTCAATATTGCACAAGCTGTTTTAATTGTAAAAACTGCTTCGGCTGTGTTGGACTTCGCAACAAAGAATACTGTATTTTCAACAAGCAATACACCAAAGAAGAATATAATCAACTCGTACCAAAGATTATCACACAGATGATGAGACCCCAGACTTCGTGAACAAATCCCTCTTTTACTTCTCCCTTTAACAAGGGAGATACTTCCTCTTGAAGTTCCCCCTTGATAAAGGGGGATGTCCCACAAAGTGGGACAGGGGGATTTGATACCTCAAAAGGAGGTATTACACAGTGAGGTGAACGATGAGAATTCTTCCACCCTCAACTTAGTCCGTTTTGATACAACGAAACCGTGGCTATGGAATACTATCCATTAAGCAAAGAAGAAGCACTAAAATTATGATATAAATGGTCAGATTACGAAGCTCCTTTCCCAAAAGTAGAGAAATTTGTGCAGTGAAGTAAGCTTTGGACAGCGAGTTGTAAAACTATTCATGAGCAAAAACCTGAATTACTAGAAAAGCTACTAAATTATGCGGTAGTGTGTGAAGTGAGTGGAAGACCGTTTAGAATTATCAAACAAGAAATAGACTTCTATATCAAACACGACCTCCCCCTTCCAAGAAAACACCCTGATATCAGACATCAGGAGAGAATGAACAAAAGACCCTGAAGAACCTTGTATCTGAGAAATTGTGACAAATGTGGAGAAGAGATGCTGAGTGTGTATCCGTCTTGAAAACAAATCACCCCGATTTTATTAGACCCCTCAGCCCCGCAAAGCGGGACAGCTCCCCTCCAAGGGGAGCCCTCAAAAAGCCTCTCCTCGGAGGAGAGGTGCCCGAAGGGCGGAGAGGTCTTGCTCGAGAAAGAGGGTAATACCCAACAAATCTACTGCTCTTCTTGCTACCAAAAAGAAATTTATTGATAACATAAAATACATGCAACAACAAGATCCCCTCAAATTCTACGAAATAATGAATTACCCTGTTCCAACACAAAAAGAATTTTTTTACTACAAAAAAAAAGTAGCTATGCTACCAAGCCCCAACAAAGAAAAATTTTCACGAAATACGAAATCAAAAACAATGCAAGAATATATTGAGTATATCAAAAAATATAACCGACTCTATCGCTCACTCCCATTTGTAGAACAAGTATTTTTGTGTAATTCTCTGACTTTTAATGCTGTAAACAACAATTCTGACATTGATTTGTTTTTCATCTGTAAATCAGGAGCAATACGAAGAGCAAGATTTTTCTCCGTTCTGTTTTTCACCCTCCTTAATCTCAAAAGAGGGAAAAAAAACTCAACAAAAAAGTTTTGTCTTACCTTCTATATCACAAAAGATAACCAAAGGTTATCAGACATAAAAATCAAGAATGAGATATACTTACCGTATTGGATTCAACACTTGATCTTACTCTATAATAATGAGAATAATAATAACAATAAAAATAAACAAAAAAGAAATAACTTCTTTAAACACAATCAACGAGTAGAGGAGTATTTACCTAATTACCAAGCCCAACAACTCATTAATATCAACATCTCAACACAAACCCAAGCAAGCATCATAAAAAGAATAATGGAAATAATATTTAACTGAAAAATATGAATTTTGCTAGAAAAAACAATTAAATCTATTTGGAAACCATTGGTTATCAGAAAAAAAGAACAGCTAAAACAAGGTAAAAAATACATCATCATAGAAGAAAATATGTTAAAATTCTATCTCGACAAAAGGGAAGATATATCAGAAAAATTTTACAGATAAACACAATATATAACTATATTATAATCTCACTATAACATAAAGTTATCAGTAATTTTAGAAAAGAAATTGTTTTGTCTTCTTGTATTTCTATATATTAGTCATAGCAATATTTTATTTTAGTAAAGGAGGCAATGAAAGATATTAAAGCAGTATTTGATATCGGAAATGATTCAATCAAAACGGTAGTATTCGCCAAAGATGATGACCAAGATTTAATCCTTTTCAAACATATCGAAAACACCAAAGGCATGAGAAAAGGAAAAATCCTTGACTCTGAACAATTCACAGAGACCCTAGGAAAAATCGTAGAAAAAATTGTTCAAAAATTAGGAGGGGATTTCATCGATGAAGTATTCATCTGAATCTCACACCCTGAAACCATTGTAAGAAGAATCTCTGAACAAAAGAGAATTATGGATAACGAAATCAGAGAAAATGATGTTGATCATCTTTCAAGAGTGGTTGCAGATGTAGCATTACAAACCAATTACGAAACTATAAAAATTCTTCCTGTCGCTTGGATTATTGATGATAACAAAAGGGAAAAAGATCCGATCGGACTCAAAGGAAAGAGATTAGAGCTTATCGCAGATGCCTTTATGATCCCAAAATCGTTTTATAATAGCATCATTGAAGCCTTTGATACTATTGGGTTATCAATCGTAGATATCATCCCAAATATCATAGCTTCATCAGAAATTGTGCTAGATTATGATCGTAAAGATTTAGGAACCATCCTCCTAGATATCGGAAAAAACCAGACCAGTTATGCAATTTTCGAGGACGGTTACTGTCTAGGGTATGGGAATATTCCACTTGGTGGAGAAGACGTGACCAAAGATATTTCTATCGGGATGCAAATAGATATCAAAGAAGCCGAAGAGATCAAAACCATTAACGGACTGTCTATGCTCGCAAGTGATAAAAAATCAAAAGAGACCTTAGACTTACATTTCCTTACCGATATTATTTGAGCCAG
>PDOX01000064.1 GCA_002746475.1 candidate division SR1 bacterium | reverse complement strand
GCAAAAGATAATGTCCTCAGAGGAATCAATCCTGAATATCTAGCATACTACGAAAAAGTGACAACATTTTTACAAGAAAAATATCCTGAAAAGTTTGCTGATAAGTTTGTTACCTTCTTAGATATGTGTGAGGGACCGCATGTAGAAAATACCAAATTTATTGATGTGAAACAGTTTAAACTCGACAAACTTGCTGGTGCATACTGGAAAGGAGATGCGAACAATGTGATGATGACCAGAATCTATGCCCACGCATTTGAGAACAAACAACAATTGCAAGAACATATCGCATTTTTGGAAGAAGCGAAAAAAAGAGATCATAGAACCCTTGGACAAAAATTGAAAATTTTTACCATGTCGCCATTGATCGGATCAGGATTACCCCTTTTACAACCTAATGGAATGGTCATCAGACAAGAGGTAGAAAATTACCTCTGGGAATTACACAGAACAAGAGGATACGACAGAGTACGAACTCCACACATCGCAAAAATTTCGTTGTACGAAACTTCTGGACATGCAGCAAAATTTGGTGATGAACTCTTCAAAGTAAAAGGAAAAGAAGAAGATTTTATTATGAAACCGATGAACTGTCCGCATCATATGCAGATTTTCGCTGATAATCAATTTTCATACCGTGATATGCCAATCAGATATTTTGAGCCTGCAACCGTATATAGAGATGAAAAAACAGGTCAGCTTTCTGGTTTGACTCGTGTAAGATCAATTACCCAAGATGACGGACATCTCTTCTGTCGTGTCGATCAGATCAAAGATGAAGTAAAAACTATTACTGACATCATCAAAGAATTTTACGGAACCATGGGAATGCTTGGTTCTTATTGGGTGAGCTTGTCAGTAAGAGGTGATGACAAGAGTAAATATCTTGGAGAAGATAAGGTCTGGGAAATCGCAGAAGCATCATTAGAAGAGGCAGCAAAACTCAACGACTTACCATACAAGAGAGTAGAAGGAGAAGCTGCATTCTATGGACCAAAACTTGATTTTATGTTCAAAGATTGCCTTGGAAGAGAACGACAACTTGCAACTATCCAGTGTGATTTCAATCTCCCAGAAAGATTCAAATTAGAATTTACCAACCAAGACGGAGAAAAAGAAAGACCAGTCGTGATTCACAGAGCGATTGCGGGATCATTGGAGAGATTTATGGGGATTATGATCGAACATTTCGCTGGTGCTTTCCCTGTGTGGATGGCTCCTACCCAAGTGAAAATCATTCCGGTTGCAGAACCATTCAACGACTACGCACAAGGTCTGAAACAAAAACTTCAATCCTTCAATATCAGAGCAAAAGTTGATACTTCTAGTGATAGCTTCTCAAAAAAAATCAGAAATGGAGAATTAGAAAAAATCCCATATTTACTCATTGTTGGACAACAAGAACTTGATAATAACTCAGTAAATTACAGAGCCTACAAAGATAAAAAACAAGAAGAGATGAAATTTTGACTCTTTGTTGATAAAATTGTAAAAGAAAGAGATTGTAGAAGTTTGTAATTAGAAAGTTATTCATTTCAAAATAAATAAAAAAAAGCTCGGCAGTATTGCCGAGTTTTTTTACTTGTTGAAATTTTTTTATTTCTGTTCTTTTGAATGGTTAGGAAATACTTTGTGTATTTTTGATCCTCAAAATAATTTTTTCATTTCATCAACATTAGCAATAATTATTCATCATAGGTTTCAGAATTTTGATATATATAATCATTCTCATATATATATTGCAAAATGTGTTATATTTTCATATTTTCAGGTATCTTGATTATATCAATCAGATATCGTAATTGTTTCTCATGGTTTAATATCTTGATCAAAATCTTTAACAGTTCGATCTTTTATTTTAAGATTTGGTCGATTATAATTAATTCCATTGATAAAATGAGCAAAACTTCAACAGTCAAAAGGATTGTCAGATGGTCAATCTTGTAGGTATTTTATAAGTTTGGATTTTATATTTTGTGGTATCTTTAATTCTCTAGAGGAGTTATCCTCTTTTATTTCTATTATTAGATTATTAATTTTTTTGTTGACTAATGATTTATGATTGTGTATATATTCACTATATTCTCAAAATTGAACTATTCATATTTGTGTGTTTGCTCTTTTTTCTCATAATGATTTATTTATGGCTTTTCAGGAAAAATCTAATATTCTTATTGTTAATGTTCATTCTTTGTAGCGTTGTTGAGTTATGTGATTTATTGTTTTTACTTTCCTTAAAATATCTATATAGGTTTGATCATTAAGAGATTTTTTTGATAAATTATCAAATATTTCTTTTTTACTTCTATCTTGTAAAGAAATCAATCAACTATCAATCATATTTATAATAGTTTTGTTTTGTTCTTTTAATTCTCATGGTGTTTTTTTTCTTATTTTCATTACTCATACATGACGATAAAATTTACAATTAATTATAAAAAAAATATAAAAATATGCAAATTCCTGCCGAGTTTTTTTCTTGTATCTGGGAGAAAGATTAGTATACTGCATAGTATACAAAAATATTATTTTTTACTCCCATAAAAAAATCAAAACTATGCTACAAAAAACTGTGAAAAATCGTATCTTACTCAAAATTTCTGGACAGAGTTTGAAAGGAAGTGGACCTTATGGAATTGATAACGAATATCTCAGAATCCTCGCTGACAAAATCATCCAACTCCAAAAAAGAAACTATCAAATTGCTATTGTGGTCGGAGCAGGAAATATCTTCCGTGGAGAAAATGAAGGACAAGGAATCGATCCAGCGGTTGGACATTATGCAGGAATGCTTGCAACCATGGTAAATTCGCTCGTATTTAACGAAATCATGAGAGAACAAGGTGGACAATCAAGAGTATATTCTGCGATAGAAATGCCTCGTTTCATGAGAACGGTAAACAAAGCAGAGGTGGTTTCTGCTCTGAATGAATGATTTGTTGCAGTATGTGCAGGAGGGACAGGAAACCCATTTTCTACAACCGATCTTGGTGCAGTGACCAGAGCTTTGGAATTTAATTGTGAGCTTGTGGTGAAATGTACCAGAGTGGATGGAATTTATGACAAAGACCCAGAAAAATATCCTGATGCAAAGAAATTTGATACGATTACTGCAGAAAAAGCACTTGATCTTGGGCTAAAAATTATGGATCAGTCA
>PDOX01000102.1 GCA_002746475.1 candidate division SR1 bacterium | reverse complement strand
GGTCGCTTTTTCTATTTGCTTTCCATTTTCATCGATAATATCTAAGATTTTCAATGTTCCCATAGTGTCCGGTGCTAAATAATCCACTTCCATACCCGGAATCACATTCTCTTTCGGCTTAATTTCATAGTATTTTTTTCCATCTTTTTCAATATATTCTGGCCTAAATGTCCCAAAATAATTTCTTGAAAACAAGGGTCATGGATTATTATAAGAAATAGAATAGTCAGTATCAGCATCTTTATCTATTTTTTCTTGTCAGATTTTATCGCTTATCTGTCATGCTGAGCTTGTCGAAGCATTTTTCTTGCTCGCTTCAGGAACCCCTTCGACAGGCTCAGGGTGACAACTTTCACCACCGCATCAACAAGCATCTTGCTTTTCACTCTCAAATTTCTTCCACTCTTCTTTTGGAGCTTCTGGATCAGGGAAATCTTTTTTCAAATTATTAATATCTCAGGATTGATTTCCGTTCCATCAACGATTGCATCTCTTACATGCTTATATGCTTTAACCAAAGATCCAACATAAAATTCTGATTTACTTCTTCCTTCAAATTTCATCGCATCAATATAAGGCAATAATTCTCTGAGTCTATGAATTGTACATAAATCTTTTGACGACATTAGATGAGTTCAGTCTTCACTTTCTTTCATTTGAAATAATTTTCCTGGTCTTTTTTCTTCTTCCAACCATACCTTGTACTTAAATCTACATGCGTGATTACACTCTCCTCTATTTCCTGGTCTTCCCGCCATATAATCTCCCAGCAAACACCTCCCTGAGTAAGTCATACACATTGCCCCATGAACAAATATTTCTAATTCCATTCAAGGAACTTTTTCTTTGATTTCTTGGATTTCCTTGATATTCAATTCTCTCGCAAGTACAAT
Source organism: candidate division SR1 bacterium (assembly GCA_002746475.1). Classification (GTDB taxonomy): domain Bacteria; phylum Patescibacteriota; class Gracilibacteria; order Absconditabacterales; family Absconditicoccaceae; genus PDOX01. The sequence continues at coordinate 186 of PDOX01000102.1, read as the reverse complement.
TCTTTTCACTCCTAAGTCATACCAAAACTTAATAGACTCGTAATTCAATGTGGAAGTCTGCGTACTCAAATGCATATGTGTATCAGGGAAATATTTTCTAATAATGTTATAGGTCCCCGGATCAGAAAAAATTATCGCATCAGCATTAACATCAGAAATCTGTTCAGTTATCGCCTCAAAAACTTT
>PDOX01000062.1 GCA_002746475.1 candidate division SR1 bacterium | reverse complement strand
CCACAAAGCAAAAAAAGAAGGATATCAAGCAAGAAGTATTTTCAAGCTAGAAGAAATCCAAAATAAATTTAATATTTTCAGCAAAGATACAAAAAAAATTGTAGATATTGGTTGTGCACCAGGAAGTTGGCTCCAATACACTAACAAATTACTCAATAAACTCAGAGTCCCATATTATGAACTTATTGGTTTTGACATCAAAACAATGGAAATTCAAATTCCTAACACTACAACGTATCAACAAGATATTACCGAACAAGAAAAGGTTGCAGAAATCCTCAATCAGCACAACTTTGATCAGATTGATCTCATCCAGTCAGACATGGCTCCTAATACGATAGGAATGCAAGATATTGACGCAATTAGAAGCTTCGCATTATTAGAAGAGACACTCCGAATATACAAAACAAAACTTGCTCCCAATGGAAAATTTGTCATCAAAGTATTTATGGGGCCAGGATTTGAAGAATTTGTTGCAGATCTCAAACAACATTTCTGATCAAAATCAATTAAAATATTTAAACCTAAATCTTGTCGTTCAGAGAGCAAAGAAATCTATATTGTAAAAATCTAGGACAATAACAAACAAAGTTATAAATACAAAAAAATCAGAAATAATTACAAAAAAACTCCATCAAAAAAATCCTGCAAAGCAGGATTTTTCTTTATCTTTATTTATACGTTAACATTTTCTTACCTTTTATTAGTTACTTTTCTTATTTATCGTCATTATCTTCACTATCAATACTTAATACCGTAATATCAAAAACCAAATCTTTACCAGCCATATCATGATTTGCATCAAGTGTAATCTTATCATCAGTCACCTTAGCAACTTTAAAGGCATTTCACATCTGGTCGCTCAACATCATACCTTCTTTGTATTCACCAGCAGGTAATTTAGATTTTTCTACTTCAAAAACAAGATCATCTCTTCTTTCTCCATATGCCTCAATAGCAGGGATTTCAACCGTTTTAGTTTCTCCAACTTTCATTCCAACAACTCCTTTATCAAATCCTTTAATCATTTGACCAGCTCCAACTTCAAAAGATAAACCAGAACCATAATTTCTCCCCTCCATATATTTTCCAGCTTCTTTTGCAACCGATTCAATACTTGTATCAAATACCTTTCCATCAGTAAATTTTCCTACATAATCCACAGTAATCTTATCTCAATTTTTAACAACCTTTCACATAAATTTATCTTTAAATAATAAAACCGAACCAATAGCGCCGATAGCAACCAACGCAACAATTCACCAAATAATCCACTTTTTCATAGACCTAACATAACAAATAAAACTAAAACCAGTTGTAATAAAGCACTCAGAAAAAGCAAGTTTTTTTTGTTTTTATATTTATTTATCTTATAGCTATTTCTTATTCACTTTTTCATAACCTAACTGTCCACACGCACCTTTTGCCTCTCTTCCCATCGTCTCACGGACCGTCACCGTCACTCCTCAATCTTCTAATATTTTCTTGAAACGATAAATCGCTGATCTTTCTGATTCAGATAAATTAATGGCAGGATTCTCATTATACGGGATCAAATTCAGATGTCCAAGCCTTCCTCTCATCAAATCAACTAATTCATACGCAAGTTCAGGTTTATCCGTCATATCCTTGATCATAATATATTCATAGAAAATCCTATTATCCGTCGCTTGGACATATTTATCAATACTTTGCATGAGTTTATCCAAAGGATAGGCTTTTGCAACCGGCATAATTTTATTTCTCAACACTTGATTTGGTGCATGGAGAGAAATCGCCAATTTCACATCGATGCCATCTTGAACTAACCTATCAATTCATGGAACAATCCCACAAGTAGAAATCGTGACATGCCTCTTAGACAACGAAAGTCTGTCTTGTTGTAACATTACCTGAATTGCTTTCTTCATCTTTTCATAATTCAGCAACGGCTCTCCCATACCCATAAACACAATATTTCTCACCGACCATAGTGTTCCATCTTCTTTTTTCCCAAATCTTTGCTTGATATAGCTATTCGCATATAATACCTGCCCAATCATTTCTTGCCAAGTTAGATTCTTCTTAAACCCTAATTTCCCTGTCACACAAAAAATACAATCCATCGCACAGCCAACCTGTGAAGAAATACACAAAGTAATACGATTCAATTTTGGTTTATTATCTTTTGCATGTTTAGCAGGTTGCCAATGATACATCAAAACCGACTCCATTACACTCCCATTCTTCGTCTTAAATGCAATCTTGGTCGTATCAGGCCCTTCAACAATTTGTTCAACCTCTAATGGAATAGTATCAAAATCATCAGCCAACTGACTCCTCAAATCCTTAGACAGTGTCGTCATCTCCTCAAAATCAATATTCTGATTTTTATAGATTTCATACAAAATCTGCTTCCCCCTAAACGCCGGAATTTTTTGCTCCTTCAAATACGAAACTAAGGCTTCATCATCAAACAACACAGGTTTTATTCCTTTAATTTTCTTTTCCATAAAGCTATCACAAAAAAATACAAAATACATTATTAACGATATAACACCTATAGTATAAATAAACCTACCTCTTTTATCAAGCAGAAAAATTTTCTTTATGAAGAAAGAGTAAATAACTGATGAAATATAAGATATTGAGAAATGTTAAGTAAATACTTTGAGAAACCAGAAAATACAGATATAAAAAATTATTATTTGACTTATTTTTTTTTTGAATAAAATGATATTGTTATAAAATTTTATTTAGTTATTTTGTTAAAATGGAAAAAATTAGATTAAATACTATGAGAATAGATAAATCAGATTTAGATAAGTGTTTTGATTCAAAAAAGAAACTTTATGATCTTACAAATATTACAACTCAATATATTCAGCTGATATTAGATAGTAAATGATCTACAGATATTAAAGGAAAATTTATAACATCAAAAGAAACAAAAAGTTTATTTTTTGTAAATCATCATGGGAAATTAAAAGTGAATATTGATGATCAAAAAGTTGATGTAAAATCGTATGGTGTTGATGGTGATGTACAATTTTCTGGTTCTAAATCTTTATATAATAAAAATATAAAATGAAATGTAGAGAGTATAAGAACAGAAGAAGATGTAAAGAATTATAATATACAAGGAAATGTAGAGAATAAGTGAACAAAAAAGAATGTATATAACGAAGCTATATACTGAAGTGCAAGGAATATATGAACAAAAGAGGATATAGAGAATAAAAATATAGAGAAAAATGTAAGTAATATAAAGACATGAGGGAATATAAATAACGAAAA
>PDOX01000060.1 GCA_002746475.1 candidate division SR1 bacterium | reverse complement strand
AATTAGATTAGCAAGACACGGGAGAAAAAAAGCTCCGTTCTATCGTATGGTACTTACTGAGCATACAAAACCTGCTCAATCAGGATATAAATTAGTTTTGGGATGGTATAATCCATTCTCTAAGGAAGCTAAATTTGAACTTGAAGCAATCAAAGATTGGATTGGTAAAGGTGCACAACCATCAGAGAGAGTAGCTAAAATTTTGTTTAATGAGACCAAGGACTCATTATTTGAGAAATTCTTTGAACAAAGAGAAAGAACAAAACAAAAAAAGAAAGCAGATCAAGACTAGTTATTAGTTGTTAATAAGGGTTAATAGTTTTTTGTTTTCTTTATTTTCTAAATTTCATTATATATGGAACCGATAGCATATACTCCAACTACATTTCAAAATATTGTTCTTACTGTATTAGCAATATTGATTATTATGATTTGTTTTGGTTGTGTATATGCTTTTTTTCGTGCTATTTTTTTGTTTATTTTCTCTCAGGGGAAGGACGATAAAATTAAATCTGCGTGGAGTAGTATTAGGTATATGATTTGGGGAATTATTTTGACGATAACCTTATTGTTTGTATTTCCTCTTTTTTTCAAGTGGATTGGTGTAGAAAAACCTGATTCATATTCTGCAAGTAATATCTTTGAAAGAGCAGGATTTATTCTTGGGAAGGTTTCTAGTATAAAAAATGTGATTCAAGAAAGTCAAGATCTTAATCAAACGAAATGAGATTTTTATTATCCGGATGATAAATTAGATCCAATTATTGATGATGGTTCATATGAATTATAATATTCTTTGTGTGGTAATATAATTTATATATTTTATTTTTATAGAGAAAATATGAAAAAACAGGATGTGTTACAATATCTTGATGGGAAAGATTATCTTGTTTTGTATTTTTATCCAAAAGATGATACTCCATGATGTACCGTAGAAGCTAAGGATTTTTCTTGTTTACAGGGAGAATTTAGTGCCTTGTGAGTAGCTATTTTGGGGTGTAGTAAAGATGATGAAGCGTCGCATAATAAATTTGTTGCAAAACATCAGCTAAACCTTACACTCATCAGTGATGAAGATTTATCTTTGCATAAAGAACTTTGAACTTGGGGAGAAAAAAAGAATTATGGGAATACTTATCTTGGAGTTATTAGATCAACTTTTTTGCTTGACAAGGATGGAAATATTGTGAAGGAATGGAGAAATGTGAGGGCCAAAGGTCATGCACAGAGAGTATTGGATTATGTAAAGATAATTATTTAGTTTTTTTGAATTTATTTATATTATAATAGTTATATCTTATGAGGAAAAAGAAAAATATTACTGATACTATTTTGAAGATACTTCAGAAATTTACGAGATTTACGAAAGAACAAAAATGGTTTATTATCTACTTGGCGGTATTGGTATTTTTTGTTTGATTATTCCCTATTGTTTACGTTAATGGTATTGGGGATACTGATAGTTATTCGATTTGGTTGTTTAGTTCAGTATATTTTAAAACTGCAGTTTTTATTTTCCTTATTTTAGGAGTATTAGTTGGTTGGAATATAAGTTTCAGATTCAAAAATTTGATGATCAGGTATTTAGGATTTAGAAATGATGATAATTTGATTAACTTCTTCTTGCTTTGGGTTGTGGTTGTTGCTTTTTTTGGTATTACTGATACTTTGTCTGTGATTAATGGAGTGACTTCTAGGATTTCACTTACTTTTTGGGCATATCTTATTCAAATTATATTATTGGTTGGATTAGTTTTGAACTTATGGTTGGTTATTAAAGATGCAAAGGATAATGGAAAGAAAGCAAAAATTATTACGATGCAAGACCAAGACGAGTATCATCATGAAGTAGGAGAAAAGGACAAGGAACAACTTAGAGGCTTGTTCTCTGATAAGGAATAGTATTTTAGTAAAATAATATTATTTTTTTAAAGATCCCTTTGGGGTCTTTTTTTTTGATTTTACTAAAAATATCATATATTATATCATAAAATTAAATAATAGCAATGATAAAATATGATTTTGTCATTGATTTTTTGACTTTTTTTTTTTTACAGTAAAATAATACCGTTAAAAGTTATTTTTATTTTGTAACTTATTATTAAAATGCCAGTGTGAGAAAAAATTATTGACGTACAAAAAAAATCTAGTCAAAAAATTGAGTGAAAAGAAAAACAAGAATTACCAAAAAAAGTAGATGAATTATTAAAACTTTCAGAAGAGAAAGGAGAAGAAAGATGAGTAATGTTGGGACAATTAAGGTTAGAAGCGAAAAATTCAAAAAAGCTATTATCTCAAGAGTTAAATAAAATGCCAGTTTTGGATATGAATATTTGAGATAGATTAAAAAAAATATTAGAAAAGCTAAGAAAATATAGATGAAGTGATTTTAGATTGTGAGAAATATATAAAGATCTTAGATCTAATCCAATTATAATAGATGGTAAAGAGATTAACTTAGAGGCTTTGATACGAAAAGTAAGGTATTCTCCTAAAGGATTTATTTTTGAAAATGAAAGTGGAGATAAAAAAATTATTCCAAATGGACATGATGTAATAAAGTTAATGCAACTTTATCTTGAAACACAAGGAATATCTGTATTAGATGGTAATAAAAGAACATTACAACAGTCTATTGATGGATGGGTAGGAAATGATACTAGAGATGCATTATTAGAATATAAATCAAGAATAATTCAGGAATGACGTGTAAATGAGAGAATAAATAATGCTATTGTTTATTCGAATATGGATTATAACGAAAATAAAATAGAAGAAGATATAAGGCAATATGTTGCGGAGAGAGGAGAAGAAATAAAAGATGTTTTACCTCAAAAAGCAAATATTAATTTAAACTTTTCAAAATATCCTGATATTAGTTTATCTTCATATGGTCAAAAAACACATTTTAATATTGATACATGATCTGTGTATTTTATAGCAAATAATGGTGAAAAAATTGAAATGAAAAGAGATTTTATATTAAAAAGACATGCAAATTGAGAATTGCTTGATACAGAAAAAGACAAAGAGAGTTTTAGAAAAGTATTAAAAACAATTAATGTTATAAATCTTTTTAGAAAAAATATTCCAAATATTTTTAGAGATAAAGAAATTCCTGCTCATATTGAAACTGATATAACAAGATGAGGTTCTTTGGAAACTATTGAAATGAACACTTCATCTTTTTTTGACACAAACTATGCAAAAATATTTACAACCATTTCATATGTCAGTAGAAGAATTTACAGCATTTTTAAATATAGTATATGAAAACGAAAAAGAAATTCCAATTTCTCAATTAGAATACGATAGTAGTCATATTAGGATAGCGTCATAAATTTCTTGGATAAACCTGCTGAATACTGAAAGCAGGTTTTTTTATCCTCTAATTTTTTCTCTTTCAATTTTTATATTGACTCCAATATTTTTGAGTTTTTCTATGATGTTTTCATATCCTCTAAAAATCATCTTTTCATACAAAATATGCGTATCGCCTTGTGCCATAATCCCTGCCAAAATCATAGAAGCTCCGCATCTCAGGTCTTTACTAGCGACATACGCTCCTTTCAACGCTGCAGGTCCGACAATAATCGCCTGATGAGGATTTAATACTTCAGAATCAGCTCCTAAATTATCTAATTCTCCAAGGAAACTAAATCTTCCCTCATACATAGTCTCAAATACCCTAGAAATTCCATGACATTGGGTCATCAAGGTTGCCCAGATGGATTGCAAATCCGTAGGAAAACCTGGATAAATCCTTGCTTCAAGTTTGCTTGCTTGGTAATTTGCTTTATTTTTTGAACTCACTCTGATCGTGTTTTTATCAATAATCTTGTAATCAATCCCAATTTTATTTGCCAGCGCATACATACTGGAAAGATCATCAACATGGACATTCTTGATCGTGATTTCAGAGTTATCAGCACCAGCCCCGATAGCAAAATAGGTCCCTGCCTCAATATAATCTGAGATAATCTGATATTCAGTATTTGCTATTTTTTCTTTAGTAATCTTTTTGGGATTAATCGTAAGCGTATGGTCATGATGCAAGCTAATATCCGCTCATGCTTGGTTTAAGAAATGTATCAAGTCTTGTACATTCGGCTCTATCGCAACCTGATAAATCGTGATCGGATAATCAACATCTTGCAAAAATGCCAGATAGGTCACCAAGGCCTCAATCGCCGTCACAGCAAATCCTCCCATCATAATATTTTTTTTTGGTTTTCCTACAACGGTATAGGTCTTCATCCCTGTTTCAGGATCAATAACCACGTCAACTCCTGCTTGCTTAAATCCATCATCAAACATGTCGAGCGGTCTTTTCCCCAAATTACATCCTCAACTTCCTCCTAATCTCACCTCTCCATAATTCAACAATCCATAGGGAATCAGTAAAATACATCCTCTCAACTTCGCAGTTTCTGGCATGGTGAGATCAAAATAATTGTTTGATACTTCTTTCGCCTGATGAAAAATTTTGTCTAATAAATTAATATCAGCGATATTAGGTTTATTTACCAAATTTATCTGTTCATCAAGAATATAATTCGCCGAAACAATCGGCAAGGCAGCATTTTTACTTGCAGAGATTTCAACTTCTCCTTTCAGATTGGGTGAGTATGATACAACAAGCATGGTAATTAGGTTATAAGGTAAATAAATTTTTATTGTCATTCCTGCGAAGGCAGGAATCTATATGCGCTTACTTGTCATTCAGAGGCAAAGCCGAAGAATCTATACTCGTTTACTGG
>PDOX01000058.1 GCA_002746475.1 candidate division SR1 bacterium | reverse complement strand
TTCTGGATAGATAATATGCAAAGTAGAGTAGTCATTAGCTACAAATTCAGCCACTTCATCCCAATATTCTTTTTGAGAAGTGTATTGATCACAGGCAACTACTGCCCATTTTTTCATATCTGTCCCTTGTTTTGGCAATAAAATTTCTGGTACCAAAACTCCTAAATCATCAAATCTTGTTTGCATGCTTATTTTTTGATTACTAGATAAAATGTATTTTTTATTTCAAGAAATCTTGAATAAATACCGATGGACTGACATCATATAATGATGTTTTATTTAGATCTTTTAATTCAGCTTTTATTTGAATAGTATCAAATAAATCTCATCAAAAATCTGCGTAACTGCATGGGCAACTATAACATTTCTTTTTTGTTATAATGTTTTTTCTTTTTTGTGTAGGGATTTCTGGACACCCATCCCAATCATAAATTTTATTATAGGTTTCTGGAAGATTTGGACATTCATCAGTAGTATCGGGAATACCATCTTCATCGATATCAGAAGGAATATTTGGATCTGGTTTTTCTGGTTCGGGCTTATCAGGGATAGGGGTCTCACAGTTATCTCAGATTTTATTTTTATTGCTGTCTTTTTGTTCTTTATTTGGAGTGAAAGGACAATTATCTATTGGGTTATCTTTGGGATCATCTGGAATAACAGGAGGTCATTCTGGTATATAAGGAGGATAGATACAATTATGAGGTTCTTTTTTTATAAGATTTAATAAATTAGGGATCCCGTCTCAATCAATATCAGTATCACAAATATCAGGGATTCCATCTTTATCCATATCGCATTTGAATTTTTTCAAATTGTTATTAAAATATGCGTCTTCACATATTTCTTTCCCATCTACTCGAAAGGTAGAATGTGCTTTTAAAGTGATATCTCATGGGAGATATTCTTCTGAGAATGGTAAATATTTCCCTGGACTATATCTGTCACTTACTGATGCTGGGAGTTTTTTTAGTGTTCTATTCCAATTTCCATTATTAACCATTGCTCCAAGTTCTTCTTGGTTTTTTCATTCTTTGTACATAATGGTAACCGTTTCATGCACGTTCCAAAAATATTTTTTTAATTTTTGATAGAGGAAATAACTTCTAAATTGTTTTTTGTCTACAACATATATAGTAAGTGCAGTTTTTATTTTTTTTCCGGTATATAGAGTTATCGTTTGTCTCACGATATGAGGTCAAGGTATAGCATAGTTATGTGTTGTTTTTATATTTGTATTTCTTTTCTTTTCTCCATCTCAGAAGTCCCATACAATATCTCTTATATCTGATGTTTTAAATCCTTTGATTTTTGTAGAGAATTGTACAGCTTCTCCGATGTATGGTGTAAGTTTATTCGTGAGGAGATTTGCACCGATGTTTCATTTTTTTCATGATTTTCAATTATCTAGTCCTATTGTCACAATAGTTATTCCTGTTGGATGATTATCTTTTATTAAGGTAATCGTAATTTCTTTTGTATTATTATCTTTATTATTTGTGTTGTCTACTATATCTTTATCAGGGAAACAATAGGTAATGAGTTTAGTATCAGGTCAATATTTTTTTATAATACCAGCAAAATCTATTTTTATACTATCAAATACTCATACCGTTCTTGGATAGAGTTTTATACATTTTTCAGTATGAATAATTTTAGGATCTAATACTTGTGTTGCTACTTGAATATTTGGGTTTTCTCAGACGATAACTGTTGTTGATGAAGTAGCAATATGTTTGGTATTACGTACTGTTAGTTTGACGGTATAGCTTCCTGCTTCTAAGAAAGTATGTATAATTTCTTGTCATGATCCTGTTTTCCCATCTCCAAAATCTCGTTCAGCAGTATCTCGCCTCCCTTCTATTTGTCAAAAAAATACCGCCTTCATCGGTGCATAATATCAGATATCTTTTATTACGATACTTGCTCATAAACGATCTCCTATTCCTATACAGGCATCTCCATAATCTTTATCTTTTGTCTTTTCTTGTCAAGGATTGACAGTAAAAATACAATTATCTTTTGTGTCTTTTATTTTAGTAATATCAATTTCTCCACTATCATCTACTATTCCAATTGCATTTTTTATCCCATCACCATCGATGTCATCATCACATACATCACCAATTCCATCTTTGTCTAAATCTCTTTGGTGAGGATTGTATGATCAGGGACAATTATCATCAATATTATCTATTCCGTCGTAATCATAATCAAAAGTGAAGGTACATGCTGTAATATCAGATATGGCATATAATGTTTTTAATAATTCTTTTCCAGAAATAGGTTTAGATAAAGAAGATTTACTAATTCATTCACGAGTAATAATTTTGTTTTCTAATAAAATATTTATTTGAGCTATTGGCCAAAATCCTTGCGGAATATCATTAATTTCTTTAAAATTACATGCATGTAGATTAAACATGCAATATTTGGTATAAAGTTGTAATTCACTAGGACTTGTGAGTTTTTTTGTTCAACTTTTAGCATTTTTTTCTAGTATTGCACGTTCAGTAGTATTGAGATAAAGATATGCATATCATTGATGGTCTAATTGTGTATACCAGTCGAAAATAGTATTCCAATTAACAGTATAGTGTTTGTATAAATATTCATCTAAGAGATTAAGCAACACCTGATAAAATTCTGCTTTGTTTACATTTCTAAATCAACAAAATTTAGATGCACAGATAGGACTGGTTGCAGATGAATATCCTTGCATATGTTTTTGATCTCCTACATAAGCAACACAATAAAAATAATTATTTCACAAATATTTTGTTGTTGGAGCCGTAATATCTGAAAAATTTATTCATGGAAGTTTAGTAAAGCTATCCCAATATGTTGTTGTATATTTTTTTGTAAATTTTGGACTTGGGTGAACGCAATCTTTACATTCACTAGCATTGAGTAGTCTCGCTAATTCATAACGAGAAATCGTTTCTTTTGTCTGGATTGCTGTCGTATTTATATTTGTATTTTTTAAGTTTCTCAAAAAATCTTCATAGCTGGGTTTCGCTAATATTTCACTTGAAAAAAGTATGATATATACGCTTATGATGATATATAGTATTTTTTTCATATCAGCGAAATACTCTTCATAAAATAAAACGATTTGTATATGATTATATTTAATAGTTAGATACTAAGAATATTTTTCAGTTTTTCAAGTATTTATCCTGAATTATTATTCTTGTGTTTTTTTATTTTATATTAAATATATTTTTCAATATAACGCAAGTATTAATAACGCAAGTATTAAATATTGTAAATATTTTTCAAAATTTGACAAATTGGGGGGGGGGAGTATACTTATAAAAGTAAAGTTATTTATATTATAAAAAGTATACCAATGTCATTTTCGGAAGCAAATTTTTGAACAGAAAAGAAACAAGTTCGTGCTGATAGAAAGCGAGTAGAAAAACAAGTAATTGAACAGTTGAAAACTACATCAGATGATTTAAAAGAATTAGAAGATCTTATTGTTAAACCTGATTGAGATAGTAAAAATTTATTAAAATGAAAAATTAAGAAAGGTAATAAAATAGAAGAAACAGAAATTACTCTTGATCATTCAAAAGCAATATTAAATGAAGCTCTTAGTAGGGTATGAAATAAAACATGAAGGAAAGCACGAAATGCTATTTATAATTGAAATTCTGCTGGGGTGGTTTTTGCAATTCAGCATTTATTGAAAGATAAAAAGCTTTATACATGAAAAATTGATGGAATTGCATGATGACTCACTAAAAAGGCTGTTGAGACATTTCAGGGTGGTAATAGCTTATCTGTTGATGGATTTGCATGAAAGGATACTATTACAGCTTTATTAGGGAAAAGCACGAGCGAAGCGAGTGGGAAAACAGTAAATAAATGAGCAGAGAAAACAGTAAATAAATGAGCAGAGAAAACAGTAAATAAATGAGCAGAGAAAACAGTAAATAAATGAGCAGAGAA
>PDOX01000057.1 GCA_002746475.1 candidate division SR1 bacterium | reverse complement strand
AGGGGAGAGGTAGAGTGGGGTTTGAAAAAAATACAATAAAAAAAATCTCTCCGTGGAAACGGGGAGTTTTTTTGTTGTATTTTTTATTTGAAACCTTATCTATATAAGATATAGATTGTTTTTTTATTTTAGTCTCATGATTAGTGATATGTCTTTTATTGTGATAGAATGAGTGGATGGGAGCTGAAAAGCAACTCAAACAAGATTGTTGAAGCAGAAACTTACGACAGAATATCATAAAACCGTTGGAACGATTTCTTTCCCAAGTTATGGAACTCCGTGAGCATATTTTGTAGAACAATTTTTGAATGGGAAATATGGAAATCTTGATACAATAGATGAGAAACTTGCAAGTATGTTTTACACGCTAGATAGATTTGATAAAAAAGCGGAAATTACTGACAAGATAAGAGAAAATGATTTTTTGATTTCAGATAGATACAGTATTTCTAGTTTTATTCATAGGGGAGTAAAATATTTAGAACAGCAAGATATTGATGGATTGGAGCAATTTTTCTCTTGGCTCAAAGAACGAGAATTTACGCGTGCAGGGCTTCCTCATCCAGATAAAATCATTTTCTTGTCTTTGTCGTTGGAAAATCAAAAATATTTACTAGAACAGAAAGCGAAAGAAACTCGTGAATATGTAGATATGCAGTGAGGAGAAGCGCTTGATATGGCAGAGAGTGATTTACATCATCAGGAGTTATCACTCAGAGTAGGAAAAGAAATTTTGCCTCAATATTTTGAAAATTATCATAGTATAGACTGTGATAATCCTAACTGATGAATATTAACACCAGAGGAAATTACAGCAAAGATTTTGCAAGAAATTTTATAGAGTTTTTAATTTATATAAAAAAATTAAATATGGAAAATACAATACTTTTTATTATGGGAGTTTCAGGGAGTGGAAAAAGTACTTTATTAGATGGATTATTCTCTACTTATAAAAATCTTGCAAAAGTACAATCGTATACTTCAAGACCACAAAGAATGGGAGAAGTTGATGGGGATAAGTATAACTTTATTAGTGTAGATGAATTCAAGAGAGGAATTATTAATAATGAATTTCTAGAATATGCACTAGTACATCAAAAACATTATTATGGAACAAAAAAACAAGATATTAGAAATAAATTAGATGTTGGTCTTGTTCCAGTGAAGGAGATTGATATGCAAGGATTGGAAAAATTAAAAAGAGAAGATGCTCCAGTGTTCAATTATTTTTCTATTTTCTTAGATGTTCCAGAAGAAGTAATGATTCAAAGAATCAAAATGAGATGAGAAATGTTAGATGAGGAACTGAATAGGAGAATTGCTTCTTCATATAAAGAGAGAGAAAAAGCAAAAGAATATTGTGATGCGATTATAGATGCTAGTGGGGGTAAGAGTCAGGTTATTGAACAAGTTTATCATATTATAGATCATAATTTTAAAAATTTGTAAATTTATAAAAATTTAAATATGATATCTTTATTATATTTATAGGCTTAATGGAACTTTTGGGAGTATATTTTAATTTCCAATACTAAATAATATGAGTAATAATTCATTAAGAAATTTTTTCTTTTGTGGATTCTTTTTGATTTCTTCTGTTGAAGCAAGTTTCCTAACTACACTAATGAATTTTCGTTTGAAATTTTCCCCTTGTTGTTTAACAATTTGGGGTATAACAATGCGTAGTGCTTCTATTTTCTTTTTTTCTTTTTTTGAAAAAATGTATTCATCATCAGGATGATACGGTTCTAATTCTGGTAGTTTGCTGTCACGAATTCCTGTGATTTTTTTATATTGTTTTCTATCAACGACAACCCAAGCATCCATAATATGTTGAGATTTTTCTTGTAATACCATATCTTTGTAAATCATATTTTCACTTGCACCTGCATCGAGATTTAATCCTTCCCAACATCAAAACTTTTCAATCATAATATCTGCTGTTTCATAGAGATTAACTCCTCATACAACTCCCATATAAATAGTTTTTTTATCGTTACTACTACAAATAAAATGTCTATTCTGTCTTCCAGTGAGTTTTTCATCTAGATATTCATCACTATATTGTACCATATTTTTTCCTGATAACACCATGATAGGAAAATTCCCTAATCAAAAGTGGATTTTATCAATTTTTTCTTTGTTTATATCTACTCCAATTCCTGGCATTTCAGAAAGGTTGTTTTGGACAAAGAGAGGTGTTCCATTTTTCTCAAACCCAAAAATTCCTCTGATTCCAGTATCAGGCCATCGTTTGGTTTGCTCATCTACTTCCCCATTAAATACTCTTTCAAAATTACTGAATGTCTCACCATGGCAATAGTTGTAATTTGCAGGACAGAAAAAAATTCCATTTAATGCGGTATGTCCACCCACTTTTTTCATTAAGTTTTTTAAACTATCTCCTCCTGTCAAGGCCAGGGAGTTAATAATAAAATCTTGTCCATCTAGTACGACTTTTATTACTCTTACAGGTTTTGTACCTATAACACTATCAACTTTTACGTTTTCAATGATTATTTCTTGGTAAGCGATTATTGTTGTCGAAAAGAAACAGCAACTTATTGTTATTAGTATACTAATAACTTTTTTATAGTTTTTTTTGAAAAAATACATCTTGTATCTTGTGATAGTATAAAATAAATAAAAAAACTACTCCGTTTTTTCAGAAGTAGTCTTTCTCTTGTACTGCGGAAATAAATATTTTTATTACACACTCAAGTACATTTTTAATTGAGAAATTAGTATTCTCTTGGTTCTCTAGGTCTAGCAACGTTAACTACGATTTCTCTACCGTCAACTTCTTTCCCATTAAGTTCTTCTAATGCTTTTTGAGCATCTTCTTCGTTTACGAACTTAACAAAACCAAATCCTTTGCTTCTTCCAGAAAATTTGTCAGTAATTAATCTTACTGAATCTAATTCTCCGTATGGAGCAAATACTTCTCTCATGTCTTCTTCGTTAAGATTCCATGAAAAGTTTCCAACAAACAAGTTGGTGTTGTCTACTTCTGACATCAATACATACACAAATAATAAAATCCCCTTATCAAATACTAGGGATGCACTCAAATATTCAGAATGAAAATTTTCGCACACCTTCACTATAAGGATTTTTTTAGAAAATACAAATGAAAATATCTATAGATAAAATACAATCCAAAAAGCACCACTAAAAGTTATAAAAGAAATGCAACTTTAGATTATAACAAAAGATTAGTGATGCAATGAGAGTATAAGGAAAGGAAACAGCTTTCTCAAGAGGAAAGATACTATATTGAGATATACCTTAAGGAAAAGAGATCTTATCGTTGGATAGGGAGAGAATTATGAAGACCACATAGTAC
>PDOX01000056.1 GCA_002746475.1 candidate division SR1 bacterium | reverse complement strand
TATTTTTAGTTCTAAAAATTGTCTTCACTGTTATGATACGCAATTTTGTGAGGATTGTAAATACTGTTCTGTTGCATACGAAATGAAAGATTGTTATGACACAATTATTTTTAATCCCGAATGTGAGCTAGTATATTGAGCAGTTTCTTGATGATATCTCAAACAATCAATTTCATGTATTGCGAATCGGGAATGTAATTATATGTTGTACTGTACCTACTGTTTTGCATCTTCTCACTGCTTCGGCTGTGTCTGACTTCGTAATAAAGAATACTGTATCTTTAACAAGCAATACACGAAAGAAGAATATAACCAACTGGTACCAAAGATTATCAGAAAAATGCAAGAAGATGGAGAATGGGGAGAATTCTTCAATCCCCAACTCAGCCCCTTTGGATATAACGAAACCGTTGCTATGGAATACTATCCATTAAGTAAAGAAGAAGCCCTAAAATTAGGATTTAATCGGTCAGATTATGAAGCCCCGTTTCCAAAAGTAGAAAAATATGTTCAAGGAAAAAAACTCCGAACAGCGAGTTGCAAACTTATTCATGAACAGAAACCAGAATTACTAGAAAAATTGCTAAACTATGCGGTAGTTTGTGAGGTAAGTGGAAAACCGTTTAGAATTACCAAACAAGAGATAGACTTCTATATCAAGCACGACCTCCCCCTTCCAAGAAAACACCCCGATGTTAGACATCAGGAGAGGTTAGTATTGAGGGGATTGTAGGTGGTGTCATCCAGTGTTAGAGAATAGTGGTGTTTTATTATCCGTTGTCATACCCGTGTAACTTGCCTGACGGCAGTCAGGGGCGGGTATCTAGATTCCTGCCTTCGCAGGAATGACAAAAGAAAAATGTCATCCAGAATCCGCAAAGCGGATGAAGGATCCAGTAAGCGAGTATAGATTCTTCGGCTACGCCTCAGAATGACAAAGAACACATCATGTATGACAAAGCAATATTTACTTCACAATCACGAATTATCAATGAACTTTTACATCAAAGGATATTACGGATACAAAAATTTCTGAGATGAAATGCTGATTTTTTGATTACTGAATTATATAGAAAAAAATATTACTACAACTTCCCCAGAACGCACACAACAGAAACACTATTATATCGAAGTACAAGACCCTCAGCGAATGCAAACACGAATGCAGAGAAACAAAGAATTATTAGATTTTCCTTTGGAAAAAATATGCTATGTTCCGATTCAGCAAGATAAATACAAATGGATAACTCATCTCAAAACTTTTCTAGGACGATCAAAATATAGAAGAATGACAAAAATCTTTGGTGGAGGAGAGCTTTTTGATGCAAAGAAATCATTTCCTCATAATGGGCGAAATCTCTTGATTCTTTACTTTTATACTGTTTTTAGAAAAAACTTTTATCTTGTGGGAGGGATTGGACAGACAGACACGATACGACAAAAAATTCTTCAAAAGATGTTGATTTCCAGAGCAAAACAGGTGATATGTAGAGACAGAACTTCTTATCAGAGAGCAAAAAAATATGCTCAAAGTCATACTTGAAAAGATGAAAAACCACAAGATGACAACATTTTGCTTTATCATGACTTTTCTTTTGATGTGTGTCCTGCTTGATCTCAACGACAACTAAGTCCCTCAAATAAAACAATTCTGCTCAATGCTCCGTATTCAAAACTGCTCGAAAAATATATCACGCCTTATCGTTCCAAAGATACAAAATTGCTCTTTTTTCCGTGTGAATATACCGAAGATAAAAAATATTTTGCTTCATTACAGCAACATTTTCCACAGATACAAAGCTATGATTGGACACAATATCCCTTGATAGCAACACTAAAGATATTTGCAAAAGCACGCTGTGGAGTAGGAAAGAGATTGCATTTTTGTCTCCCTTTATATCACTACAAAGTCCCCTATTTTTGTGTGGAAAAAAATGATAAACAGAAGAAATTGTTGGGAGAGTAAAACACAAGTCCCCCTTTGAAAAACACCTCACCCTAACCTTCTCAAACTCAAAACAGACCTCCCCGGTATCCCCTCCTCCCAGGAGGGGGCGAAGCGTGAAAGCCTCCCCTTGGAGGGGAGGTGCCCCGACTTGTCGGGGCGGAGGGGTCTCCCTGAAACGAGTAAGAAGAATGCCTCGACAAGCTCGGCATGACAAAAACAAGGCAGTTTCAGTATGACAGCCTCCTCTCATTAATCATTAATTATTAACCATTATCACCATGTTCATCCTCCTCTTCGCACTTTATACTATCATCTTCACGGTTTTTGAAAATATTTTTTTGCTATGACTGGTGTTTTTTCTTTCGCTTATTGTATTATTTGTCAGACTTGTCTATAAGAAAAACTTTACACTCAAAACACTATGAAAACAAGTATTACGAGCCAGTATCGCGTGTATGCTTGTAATTTTTGCAGTGTTAATAAAAAACTATAACTACACTCCCCTGTTTCCAGATGCTTGAAATACATCAAAAAAATATCTAAACACAACAGGGATTATTACTTCACTCTACAAAGATAAAACGCTCATCTTTTCTACTCAAAATAGTGAAAATCCTCAAGATTTTATCCTTAAAACAGAGAAAAGCTATAATATTGGTGATGAGATTTTTCTTTCTGCAAAAATCAAAACAAAAACCAGTAAAATCAATCTTTTTGATTTCAGTAAACAACGACAAGAGTTTCTTGATTTTGACTTTTTTTATCAGTTATTTCCTTATGAATTTAACTATGCAAAACGGCTGTTTATGAAAGATATTTCCGCTGATCTCCAAGAACAAAATAGCTTCAAAATTTCCAGCGATAATACAACCTTCGTCCAAAGATTAAGAATTGGACTGTATGATAAGGTAAATGCGCTTTACGGAAAAAATAAATATGCGGGATTGATTTTGGGGATGTTGATTGGGGATAGATATCAAATTCCACAGGAAAGCTACAAAACCTTTCAAAGTTCGGGACTGGTGCATATTATTGCGGTGAGTGGAGGGAATGTTATGATTATTGTGATTTTTCTTGGATTTATCTTGTTTCGAGTGCCCTTTTATCTCAGAAAATTTATTATCGCAGGTATGATTATTCTCTATGCTTTGATTTGTGGAATGGATTCTAGTATCGTGAGAGCGACAATTATGGGATTGCTGGGGATATTGGCTATCTTTGCAGGGAGGGAGCTTTCAATATACAGAGTCATGAAGCTCGCTTTTTTATTCATGCTCCTCTATAATCCTTATTTCTTAGTCTATGATATTGGGTTTATGCTGAGTTTTTCTGCGATTATTGGGATTTTACTTTTTGATAGCTGGTTTCCGCTAGAATATGAAAAAGCCACAACCCGAATACAAAAATTAAAA
>PDOX01000065.1 GCA_002746475.1 candidate division SR1 bacterium | reverse complement strand
CTTATCAGGGGAGATACTCCCTTTTATTCCTCCCCTGACAAGGGGAGGTGGACTGCTGAAAGCAGGACGGAGGGGTTTGAAAAATAAAATGACTACTTCTTGTAAATATCTACTGCGTTGATGAAGTCACTTGCACCAGGAGGTAGGTCTGTCCATAGATATGGATTGTATTCTACCAATACTGACGCTCCTTCAAAGATTTCTCTTCTTCTTTCATTGTCTACATCCTTATCTTTTTGTGATTTCACCCAGAACCATCCATTCAAATGAGATCTCTTTTGGTCTACAAGATTTTTAATATCTTTTCCGATAAGCACACCTTTTACTTTTAGGTTTCCATAATTACATCGTTCTTTATTTTCGTCTGTATTGAATTGACTGTCTCCTTCAAATCCATTTTTTGCAATAAAGATACCTTGAACGGTTTGACCACCCATTTCACATCTAAAGGCAGTATCACTCTTATCTTCAAATTTAATCTTATTAGCAATAATCATACCGTTAGTCGTGATTGATCCTTTTACTGTAACATTACCATCTACTATAATTGTATATTTAGACGCAACATAAGTATCATTTTGTCCTTTTTGTTCAATAGTGAATGGCTTATTTCCGTCTGGAGTCACAAAGAAGATATTTTTCCCTGGAACTTTTTTCACTCCTGTTTTATTTGTAGCCACAGCTAACTTTTTATATTTCTTTTCAAAGTTTTCTATTTTGCTTTTCAAAGTAGTATTTAGTTTATAATCATTTCCGTCTACGATAGTTGTAGATCCTAGATATTTTCTAAATTGAGATCATTGTAGCAATGGATTTGAATCTTTCATCTCATAGAATTTTCCGAAGAAATTTCTACCTTGACTCGTAGCAGTAGGGAATAATCCATACAATCCTTTTTGAATCAAATATGGTTCAGTAACGGTAAAGTTTACTTCACATACTCTGTTATAGAGTTGAGCCTTTTTCCAATCTCCTTTTGGAGTACAGAATTGAGATCTTACTTCTTCTAACACTAATTTATACTCTCCTAAATTATCATCAATTTCATCAAACCCATCAGTATCTATAATATACTTTCCATTTGCTTTTTGAAT
The DNA here is from genome assembly GCA_002746475.1 of candidate division SR1 bacterium. Lineage (GTDB taxonomy): Bacteria > Patescibacteriota > Gracilibacteria > Absconditabacterales > Absconditicoccaceae > PDOX01. The sequence continues at coordinate 2,371 of PDOX01000065.1, read as the reverse complement.
ATGCCAATCATATTTATTTGTTATCTTACCATCTTTATCCTTAGCAGCAATACCATCTTTTTTTGTTCTTGTATCAAAGAAGAATTTATAAAGATCTTCCTTAGTATAATTTTCATTTCCTCGTGAAGAATCATAACATTCTTTCCCTTCTCTTGTGAATTTTAATACTGGGGTATCCCAATCTTTTGTGTTATATACCGTAAACTTACACTCTAAATCATCCTGACTAATCAGTGTTTTATAATCATCTTGTGCTTTCTCTTGTTTCCTTTTGCTACACTGGCTCTCATCAACAATATCAATTCCCGATTTTTCTAATCTCCACCAAATCGGCATTTTTTCTCCTTTTTGGACAGAGATTGGTGCGTCGTTAGTAAGACATTTTGGGATAGCTGCGATGAAATCTTCTTTTTTATCTTTTTTTCTTTTTGCTTTAATTCTACATCCTTTTGTACATTTGAATTCATCATAGTCATCATAATAGTCTTCCCAATTATCATAGTCATCCTCATCATAATTTCTATCTAAGAACCACTTCAATTTTCTATTTGTGTTATTTCTATCATGTTCAAAAAGTTTTGTATTTTTTGTAAGTTTTCTACTACTTCCTCCCCAATCACAGTCTTCTCCTGAATCTCTTCTTCCATCTCCACATTCTCCATACGCATCATCAACTTTTACCTTAATTCTATCAGAACACTCTACATCATCATAATTATCATCTGAGATTTCACATCTTGGGTAAACACTTCCTTTATCTTCATCAGAGTATTTACATACATATGAGATTTTCTTCACATTAGTATCTGAATATTTATCACCTCTCGTATTATCACAGAAGATTCTTATTCTATCTGCTCTTTCTCCATTTTTAGTTTTACATGTCACTTTTACTTCTTGGCTTTCATCTTCTTCTATTGTTATTGACGTATCCGCTACATCAATATCACAACTCAATTTTACTTTTTCAGGTCTTACCTGTACTTCATCTTGTATTTCTGTTCAATCAAAGTTAAGTACTGCCTTGTTTACTAACACATTAAGTTCATCTGTTGTCACCTTTGCTTGTAATCTCATCGTCACACGAGCTCCTGGTTTCATGGCAAAGCCTTTGAATGCAATAGTATTATTAACAACCGATAACGTACCAGTTACTGGTGCTAATTCTGCACTACCATTCACATATTCTAATCCATTAGGCAAATGATCTGTAATACTTACGGTTTGAGCTGTCGCAGAACCAGTATTTTTGAAAACAATCTCATAATCAATAACATCTCATTTTTTCACTGTTAATTCACTGTCTGTATATCCGTTTCCACCATTATGGATTTTCTGCTTTTTATCCAATTCTGGTTTTGGTTGTAATCCAAATTTATCACAGGCAGGTCCTACATTGTGTGAAGTAACCGTTGCACAGTTTGTCGTTGCATTTTGGTTTGGATTTGCTTTTACAATTCCGGTCACCTCAAAAGCAAAAGTTTCTCCTACTTTGAGAGTCAAACCACTATATGTAAATGATGTACTACCAGTTATCAATGTCCCTGTATGATTACTGACAATGGTACTTGATCTATAACGCAAACTATCTGGCATACTATCTTTGACAACAACATTTTTTGCTATCAAAGTTCCAGTATTTACTACTTCAATTCTAAATTTCACTTCTTCTCCTGGAAGGTAAATTTTCTTCCCTAGTAATTTTTTTGTGATTTCTAATTTTTCTGTTCCTTGAGTAACACTTATCACTGCTATATCGTGATCATCCTCATCTCCGTTATTTGGATCACATTTATTTCCGATTTCATCATCTATTACTTTATCATTATTTTTATTGGTATCTGGATTGCTATCACAATCTTCTCCATCATCTTTACTTATCTCTGCTACATTCTTCAAAGTCATTCCTCTAAGATCATGAGGAATTTGAAACGAAATACTTATTGTTTCACTCTTCCCTGCTCAAATAAACGGAATATTTTTATAATATTTTTTATCTTTTTCAGTCCAACTATTATCTTTCAAATCAAATTTAATTTGATCCATTTCCCATTTACATTCTTCTCTTCTTTTAGTTTTAGTCTTAGTTTTATCTAACAAACAACTAAGGAATCAATTTTGTCAAGGGTTCAATCCATAATCTACAACCTCTATATTCTTCGCATCTACTTCTCCTTGATTATATACTGTAATATTAAACCTTACCTCATCTCCAGCTCTGAACGGTCCTTTACTTATCACTATCTTTCTTAACGCTAAGTCATAGACTTTTGGTGTTTCAACCTTAATCACTGCTATATCGTGATCATCCTCATCTCCATTATTTGGATCACATTTGTTCCCGATTTCGTCATCTATTACTTTATCATTA
>PDOX01000061.1 GCA_002746475.1 candidate division SR1 bacterium | reverse complement strand
AATTCCATTTTTCATCATCACTTTCATCAATTCTGGAAGTGCAACTCCCATCTTTTCAGAAAACTCTTTCACATTGATACTTTCTGGAATCGTAATTTTCTCTTTCTTTTTCAAATTTGCAGAAGTCGTTGCTTCTTTTTTCACTCTCTTTGGCGGTGGAGGAGTGTCTTGTTTTTTAGATGATTTTGTATATGAATGATTGTTTTTTGGAGATGAATAGGTATTTTTTTGAGAAGCATTTCTCATATCTCTACTTTTTTCAAATGGTTGAGATTTTTTTTCTGTTTTTTCACGATATTTTCCTTGGCTAAACTCAGTATTCCCAGAAATTCTTTGAGGTCTTCCACTCCTTGAATAATTTCATTTGTTTTCTCTTTGTGATGATGGATGACGAGTACTATTTTTAGAATAATTTCTTTTGGTATCACTATAAAAATTATCATCAGATCTTTTGACAGTTGGGATAACTACCTCAGAAGGACTTACAACAGTATCATCACTTTCATTATCTATTTCTTCTTTTTCATCATTATTTTCCTCAATCTTTCCAAACCCTAAACCTGAAAGAAATCCAGAACCTCATCACATAAATTCAGTATCTTTAAGTACATCATTTTTCTTTTCAATAGTTTTCTTTCCAACAGATTTTTCTAAAATAGCATAATCTTCATCAGAAATATTCTTACTTCTCGCAGAAAGTTTTTTTCCAAATTTATCAGTATATAACTCACTAAATTTTTCTTTAGTCAGTCCTAACTGTTTTACTGCCTCCTCAATCTTTATCATAAATTTTTTCTCTTAAAACTAAAAAAATACAAAAAATGCATAGAATATTCCATATATTATAAATACAGATTGCTTTTTCAATTGAAAATATTATCTCTGTAGACGAGACTGACTCTTGTGTAAGAGAGGATTGTAAAAACTAAATAATAATGAAATAATTTCTGCAGTAGAAAGTATTTTTGTTGATAATCAAATACCATTTAACCCATCAATTAAAATATTACATCTGCTATCAAGCGAATGCTTACCTTTCAAAAAAGTTCTATATCTCGTAATAATCTGCTCTACTGAATCTTTGGTATTTAAAACTCATAACAATTTACTAAACCATCCTTTTTTAATTTCACTTTTGTCAGCTTCTCCAGGATAATAGGGGACTACAATATAAAATGATTTGGTAAAAATCATCCCTTGTTTTGCATCAATATTTTCCAAAAAATCAAAATACTTTTGTCCTTGTTGTTTGAGTGTTGGATTAGTAAGCTGTTTCAAATTAATAGATAAATATTGTAAATATTCAGACAAATCCAGATAATCATTACGCACAACAATTTGAATTGGAAAGGATAATCCATTTAAAAATCTTTTATATTGCTCTAATATCACATTTACCTCATCATAATTCTTCAAATCTAAATTTAATCCTTCAACTTTCAAAATTGCTCTCAATCATGAATCTTTGAGCAAAATAGTATTATCTTTAATTTCTGAAACTTGCATCATCGTTTCAGTATTAAATAAATTTTCATGTTTCCCTTTTTGTATCTTGTTTTGTTCACCTAAATCAAACAACATTATCTTGTCAAATAACAAACTAAAATATTACTATTCTTTTATCTCTAAATTATATCATTAAATTAAATATATCATTAATTTGGAATCAATGTCTGTTGGGTATTGAAAAGGAAACTGACAATCAACCAACTCAATCCCATAATTGTCAATGCGATGGCAACTCCTTTCAATATTTTTTTTGCTTTTCAAAGTCCTTCCTCATCTTCCGAGAAAAACATCAAATAAAACCCATAGATTACCAAAATTAAAGAGATTAAACTCACAAGCCCCAGTCAGGTATTTACCATCCATTTGACATAGTAAATTGCTCTACTTGTTCCACTTCAATAATTTGCATAAGAAGGAATAAACATTTCTGTAAGTTGTGCAAGCAAGCTATCATCAGTTTCAACAGCTGTTTTTGTAATATCATGAGCAATATCAGTCGTTGCAGAATCTTTCTCAACGCCTTTGTAATAAAAATCAATACTTTGAGCAAAAACACGAGAAGAGATCAATAGGAAAGAGGCTAGGTATCACCATAATATTTTTTTTATTATTCTCATTTTGTTTTTCATTATTAGTAAGTATTAATATGTTAAATTATATATGTAATAGACATTTAAATCATGTATGAGGTCACAGTATTAAACAATTTGCTTGAGAATATAAAGAATCAAACTGACAATCAACCAACTCAATCCCATTCCAGCAAGTGCAATTCCTGCAGTTTTGAGACCTTTGAACCCTTTTTTGTATTGATTTTCATCTCCCATGGCTGTCAACATCAAAAATCCGTGATATAATAGATAGAGTAGTGCGATAAATGCTGCAAAACTCAATGCATAGTTTATTCATTTTTTTATCAATGCAATAGTTCCTCTTTGTGCATCATCAAAATTTTCAATTTCATTATCATTATAGATAATACCTTCTAATTTTCTTCCAGTATCTTCTCAATGAACAATTTTATATGCTCATTCTCTCAATGGATTTGAAATAATAGTGTTATTGGTTCTAGATCTTGTATCATCAACAGCGTCTGCTAGATTTGGATTAAAAAAATCTGTTTTTTTGTATCCATCCATTGGATCAGAATCTGCAAAAGTAGAGGAGATAACAAAATTACCATTCAAAAAAGAAAAAATTCCTATCCCACAAATCACCAAAGAATATAGTATTTTTTGCACAGTATTCATCCTATCACATATACATCAAAGTAAAATATACCTAAAATATCTACATATTAAGTATACTCAGAAAAAAAATATTTGCAAATAATTTGTATAATTTTTGTAAGAGTGAAAGGTGTTGTTTTTCTTATGCTAATATTTAGAATGGTTAGGGTATAACAGACTCCACCTCTTCTCAAAACAGACCTCCCCTTAATACTGACCCCTCAGTCCCGCAAAGCGGGACAGCTCCCCTCCAAGGGGAGCCCTCAAAAAGCCTCCCCTCGGAGGGGAGGGGGACCACGAAGTGGTGGTGGGGTCTTATACAAAAAAAAGATAAAAACAGAGTATAACTATTTTATAAAAATTTGAAATAATTGATAATGAAGAAGAAATTTCATGTTGAAGTGTTTGGATGTCAGATGAATTATGCTGATAGTGCAAGGATAAAAGCTGTCTTGATCCATTGTGGGTTTGAATATGTTGAAAGTATTGAGGAAGCTGATATTGTGATTTTTGATACGTGTTCGGTGAGGCAGAAGTCTGAGGATAAAATTACCGGGAAACTGAAACAGATTGACCCTGCTAAAAAAATTTGGATTACTGGATGCATGATTCAGCATGGAATGAGAGCAAATAAGATGACGAAAGAAAAGAAACCTCAGCAGTATAGGGTTGGAAATTTTTTGGGAAAAAGAAATTTGGAGGATTTGCAGATATTAGGATTTTCTAATCAGGAAATTAAGGATTTTCAGAACTCTGTCACTCAGACCCGTCTGACGAGTCAGAATGACGAGATGGGTCATCCTGAATGAAATGAAGGATCCAGTATGCAGAAACTGGATTCTTCGGCAAAGCC
>PDOX01000059.1 GCA_002746475.1 candidate division SR1 bacterium | reverse complement strand
ATTAGCCCATTTTGAAACTTCATTACCTAACACAGAACATGGGGTTATTACAACGATTAAGGAAATATTAGAGTTGTAAGAAAAAACATATTTTTTTATTTTAGTATATTATTATGTTATGTTTATTATTACATGAGCGAGTGATGGTCTTGGTTTACAAGTTGCCAAATTATATAAAGAAGCTGGGAAAAAAATTGTTAATATTTCTAGGAGAGCATGTCCATATGCAGATGTAAATATTTGTTTATCTTTGAGAGAGTGAGAACAAATAAAAGAAACTACGGATAAAATTCTCGAAATGGAAGAACCCATTGGAGCAATTATTAACATTATTGGAGTATTTTCTAATGAAGCATTTGGGAAAATCACAGAAGACGAAATAAACAAGTTAATGTCTACAAATTTGAAAATTCCTATGTTACTCACATCTCACCTTTTTGATCGTATACAGCAAGATGAAAGCGATATTGTAAATGTAATTTCAACCGCAGGTATTGATTGAAAAAAAGGAGAACCTGTGTATTCAGCATCAAAATGGGCAGAAAGAGGATATACAAAAAGTTTACAAACAGCATTAAAAAATACAAAAAGTCGTGTCATTAGTTTTTGCCCATGAGGTATGAAAACTAAATTTTTTGAAAAAGCTACTTGAATAGACCCAACATTAGAAGGAAGTTGGATGGATCCTCAAGATATTGCTCTTTTAATAAAAAATATCTTAGATTTACCAAAAAATATTGAAGTATCAGAAATTGTCATAAATAGAAAATAAAAAATTTGTTTACATTCAGTTTATATTTTGAAAAAATATGGAAGTAAAAAAAATTTGTACCGAAAAATTGATAGATATTCAAGAGGGATTGAGACCTCTGGATTTTTCTCATTTTGTGGGGCAAGAATCAGTAAAAAAAGTTTTGGCTACGGCTATCGCGAGTGCAGTAAAGAGAAACGATAGTATGGGGCATGTCCTCCTCTCTGGACCAAGTGGATTTGGAAAGACAACCATGGCGAATATTATTGCCAAGCAAATGGGAGTAAATATCAAGGCGGTTGCTGGGTATGCATTGAATAAACCTGCGGAAATGATTAGTCTGTTGAATACTTTGGAAAAAGGAGATATTCTGTTTATTGATGAAATTCATAGAATTAGGCCAAATATCGAAGAAGTATTGTATCTCGCAATGGAAGACCATATTATTGATATGGTAATGCCTGATGGCGGAAGTGTGAGAATCCCATTGGAACCGTTTACTTTGGTCGGAGCGACAACGAAATCGGAGAGTTTATCTGAACCGTTCAAAAATAGATTTGTGTATAGTTTTCATTTTATGGACTATACTTTGGCAGAAAAAAAGCAGATTATTCAGACCTATCTGAAAAAATATGGTATCACTTGTGATGATAAATTATTAAATACTTTAGAAAAATCTGTGGTAAGTACGCCAAGAGAAATTCATAATTTTGTTTTGAAGCTGAGAGATTATCTTACGGTTCATCATGAGAAACTCCTCCTCTCCTCTGCTATTTTAGAAAAATTTTTGTCAGAGAATAAAATCCAAGAATGAGGGCTTACGCCTTTGCATAATAAGTATTTGGAAATTCTTGCTGAGGCAGAGAGACCCTTAGGAGTGAAAACACTTGCAGTTCAGCTTGGTATCCATGAAAAATCTGTTGAAGAAGATATCGAGCCTTTGTTATTGAAACTTGGAAAGATTGACAAGACGAGACAAGGAAGGGTGATTGTGTAAACCTCCCCTTCCAATTCTTCTACCTCCCCTTGATCCCCTCCTAGCAGGAGGGGCTGAAGCGTTTAAAGCCTCTCCTGTTAGGAGAGCCTGCCTGACGGCAGTCAGGGTGCCCCGACAAGTCGGGGCGGAGAGGTAAGTTTATTAAATCTCCTATTTTACCTAAAAACACATCAAGATATGCTAAAATTATTAGAGCCAGTTTGGGCGAAGAAAATATTTATTGCTATGTATACGACCTTTCAGCAGACCTCTCTGTTGTATTATTTGTTGCCAATTTGTGCTGATATATTTGTGTTTGTGTATCCAATTTTCTTGGTTATTCTCTATCTTTGGGGGATCGTGAAAGCTGATTGGTATTATAAAAAAGCTTCGTTGTGGATTTTTTTTGCAACGGTATTTTCTGCGATTGTGAATGTTTTTGGTTTGCAATCTTTTTTTGAGAAACAGAGACCTAATATTTTTCTTAACTTAGAACTACAAGATACCGGTGAGACTATTCTTCATCATTATTTGCCAGCAAGTTCATTCCCTTCAGATCATGCAACCGTTTCTATGGCAATAGCCGTGGCGACATTGTTATGGGGAATTCAGCACAAAGATAGAAAGTTCAGAATTTTTGGTTATGTGTTAATTGGGATTTCGTTGTTGATGTCATTCAGTAGAGTTGCTGTTGGGGTACATTGGTTCACTGATGTATTGGCTGGACTATGTTTAGGAGTTGTTATTCCTTTTTTCTTGTCAAGAAAGGTTATTGCAAAGTTTTTAGAAAAATATTTTTTTGCATATCTCATAAGATTTCAAGAATTTATTTTAAGAAGATAATTGTTTCTAGAATTATCCCTAAAATTAATTATTATTAGCAAATTAGGTTGAGATATTGTTAGTTGAGTATAATAATTTTTCTTCCAACTTGTTGATTTGCTCTTGCATAAACCTCACTAATTTCGTCATAGTTTCGTCCAAGTTCTGTGCTAAGATTTTCGAGCGTTTTATCAAGAGTATTACTTATTTCTGTTGTAGTGTTATTACTGGTATTACTGTTAGTTTTCAGATAATAGGGAATGGTGAATACCATAGGAATCGTTCAGAAATCTTGCTGAATCTTGATGAGGAAAGTCGTATATAACTCCTCTACTTGTTTTTGATATTTTTGGATACTTTTTGTGGTGGTAGTGCTGTTTACGATCGGTCCAAGTCGTCATTCGGTGATGATAATTGGTGTCTTGTCTGAGAAAAAGGCTTTTCCTTCGTTAGTATAATTTTGAGTAATATCATGATTGAAAATCTGTATTCTCTTGTCAGCTATAAAGTCAGCTTGTTTTTTCCACCAATCAATATTTTCTGCAAAATACTGGGTCTTGATATCAGATCCGATACTTTCATATCAGAAATAATTTGCCAAAAAACAAGTTGTTCCAGAGCCTGCAAAAGGGTCGTAGATAATACCCCCCTCCCTCGCTTTGCTCGGGTGTCCCCCCTCGTAGGGGGGATTTAAAAATGAAAGTCAGATGTTGAGCATGATATGAGTGAGTTTAGCAGGCATCATCCCCATTTGCATACTTCTCGCTGGCTTTTCAAAATCTATCTTTTCATACAATGGAATATTTTGATATCCTTCTACCAATCCATAGAAATTTCAGATTTTAATAAGTTCTCTCCCTTTTTCTCTCACTTCTCTATCAGTATTGATAAGTGTTGTAAAATGTTGGTAAGGAATCACCCTCCCCCATTTAATGACACTTCCGCTGTCCATAAGTTTTTCTATTTCATCAGAAGTATCAAAGGTTATTAGATTTTCATTAAGCTGTTTGATTGCTGTGATATTTGGTAGTATACTTTTGATTTCTTTGAGGGTAAGCTCTTTTTTGTCTGAAATTATGGCAAAGTACATTTGATCTTTTTATTGTTAACAATATATAAATTTTGAAATATATTTGAAATCTATTTAATAGACAAATAAGAGTATAATTTTTTACTTGATTTATGCAACTTACTTTTTTATAGTCTATAAAAACAGTATAAATGCAAAATGATATAATACAGAATATTATTTTACAAAATAAATACAAAATATAATGATTGGCATCTATGATAGTTGAGTAGGAGGATTAGCGACCCTGAAATATTTCAAAAAAATAATCCCTGAATATAACTTCAGTATCTTAGCAGATAACGCAATGTTTCCCCTTGGAGAAAAAACACCTGAACAAATCCAAACAAATACCTTCAAAGCCTTAGAACGATTTTTTAATAAGGGAGCAAAATTAGTCATCATCGCATGTAATACCGCTGCCGCCTATTCCGTAAGAAAGTGGCAATCTCAATTCCCTAATAAAAAAGTGCTTTCTATCACGGTGCCTTGAATAGAAGAGCTCCTTGTAACTGGAGACACAACCCATCAAAATGTAGGAATCTTAGCGACAAAATCTACGGTTTTTTCTTGAATCTATCATGATTTATTTACGAGATTAGGGGGAGAAGACAAAAATCATAACCCAAATTTCGAATGCATTATCAGTAGTGATCTGATTCAAGCTATTGAAGAAAGTCCATACAGCAAAAAAACTGAACAACTTATCGAACAATATTGCCAAAAATTCACGAGCAATCCTGAAATTCTGATCTTATGATGTACCCATTTTTCTCTGGTAAAACCATTATTTGAAAAACATTTCAAGGGGAAAATTATTGATCCCAGTGAGCATGCCGCAAAAAAACTAAAAAACTATCTTACCCAGCACCCTGAAATCGATCAACAACTTACAAAAAATTCAGCAGGACAAGCATGAAAGACCAACTATTATACGACATGAAAACAAAACTATGTACTAAGTTTCTTAGAAAATTGTGTATTTGAAAAAATTAACTTATAACAGATATCTTACTAAACATAGCTTTTCAAGAATTTTTCAAAAAAAATTACTTCGGAGCAGGAATTCTATCAATAATCGCATCAAGCACTAATTCAACATTTTCTCAAGTTTTTCCACTCACAGCAATAATTTCTGATTTATCGATTCAGATCGTGTTTTCCAATTCTTGAGCCACCATATCTGGTTTTGCTGCTGGAAGATCAATTTTATTTAATACCGGAATAATTTCTAGTCCTTGGTCAATTGCCATATAGAGTGTTGATAAAGTCTGCGCTTGGATTCCTTGACTGGCATCAACAAGCAAGACTACACCCTCAACCGCTGCTAAGGAACGAGAAACTTCATATTGAAAATCTACATGCCCTGGGGTATCAATTAGATTAAATTCATAACCTTTTCGTTGCATCCTCGCAGGTGTTAATTTAATGGTAATTCCTCTTTCTTGTTCTAAATCCATACGATCAAGCACCTGTGATTTTTCTGATTTCCTAATCGTCTCGGTAATCTCTAACATCCTATCCGCAAGAGTTGATTTTCCGTGATCAATATGTGCAATAATACAAAAATTTCTAATTTTACTTGTGTCCATG